>JBBSUS010000010.1:0-13130 GCA_038234195.1 Hyphomicrobiales bacterium
GTCGGCCGCGTGGCGGCCGAAGCCGGCCTGCCGCTCGCCGACATTCTGGCCGCCTTCGCGCATGGCTTTGCCGCCTCGCTCGTCTCGGCGGCGGTGCGGCTCGTGCCGCTCGCCCAGAGCGATGCCGTTGCGATCCTGCATCGGCTGGAACCGGCGATCGCGCGCTTTACCGATCGCGCGGCTCGAACGACGCTGGACGATCTCGGTTCGGCAGCACTAGGGTCGGACATCGCCGCCATGCGCCACGAGACCCTGGCCACGAGGCTGTTTCGCTCATGACCCCTTCCGCTTCCGTTCTCGGCAACATCGCGGAAGACAACGCGCCGCGCCGAAACGGTCCCTTGCGCGTCGGCATCGGCGGTCCGGTCGGTTCCGGCAAGACGACCCTCGTCGAAAAGCTCTGCAAGGCGGCGCGCGGCACCTGGTCGATCGGCGTCGTGACCAACGACATCTACACGCGCGAGGACGCCGAGGCACTCGTGCGCCTGCAGGCGCTGCCGTCCGACCGGATCATCGGTGTCGAAACCGGTGGCTGTCCGCACACCGCCATTCGCGAGGACGCCTCGATCAACATCGCTGCGATCCGCGAACTCAACGCCCGCCACGGGGACCTCGATCTTGTGCTCGTCGAATCAGGCGGTGACAATCTGGCCGCGACCTTCTCGCCCGACCTCGTGGATCTGTCGATTTACGTCATCTCGGTCTGCCAGGGCGACGACATCCCGCGAAAGGGCGGCCCGGCGATCACCCGATCCGACCTTCTGGTGATCAACAAGACCGATCTGGCGCCCTATGTCGGCGCCGATCTCGAACGCATGCGGCAGGACGCAGCAAAAGGCAGGGGGCAGCGCGAGACGCTGTTCTGCGATCTGTCACGCGCGAAGGGCATCGGCGACATCCTGGCGTTTCTCTCTGCAACCGGCGGGCTGTCGGCGGTCGAGTTCGCGGCCTGACGCCTGCGCGACCTGAAGCTTGCCCAGCAGGCCGCGAGCATTTACCCGGCTCCCGGACGCTATCCGCGCGCGCCGGTCTTTTCGATCCGTGCCGCGATCGTCGCATAGGGCAGGGTGACCTCGCGCTTGCCGGAAAGTTCGGGCGTCGCGGCGATCAGGTCGTGCAACTGGTGCTCCACCTTCGTCTGCTCGCGCATCGGCAGTGCTGCGATGAAGCTCACTGACAGGATCCGCTCCACGATCACGTGCTCGGGCGAGCCGCTATGGCCCGGATGAGCCAACGTTCTCTCGTCGAGCGGCCCAAAGCCACGGGCCGGAAAGACAGTGCGCCATGCGCCGCTCGCCTGCCGCGGCACGCCCGTTTCGTAGGGGGCCATGATGTCGGCAAGCGCCGCAACCCACGGCACGCTGTCATCGCGTACGTTCCAGACGAGGCCGAGGAACCCGCCGGGTTTCAACACGCGGTGAATCTCGTCGAGCGCCTCGGAGTTTGCAAACCAATGGAACGCCTGGGCGCAGACCACGGCGTCGGCGCACGCATCCGGGAGCTTGATCGCGGTTGCCGAACCGGCTTCGGCGCGTGCGTCCGGATGGTCGTCCATCAACCGCTGGCGCATGGCGGCAACAGGCTCGATCGCGATGATTTCGGCGCCGGTGGGCGCAAGCGACGGCAGGAACTTTCCGGTACCGGAGCCGAGGTCGACGACGGTCTTGCCCCTGGAAAGGTGCAGGGCGTCGGTCAGCCATTGCGTAATCGCCGGGGGATAGGACGGGCGGCCTGCAGCATAGGTCAGCGCCCCGGCGGCAAAACCGTCCCGGGCCGCCGGATGCAGTTCGGTCATGGGATCGGTCATGCTCCAAGCCCCCGAGCTTTGCGTCCGTCTTACTGGCTGGCCGCGTCATCCTTCGGAAGAGCGTAGGCGATGATGCTGTCGCCCGACTTCGTGCCGAGCGAACCGTGGCCACCGGCAACGACGACGAGATATTGCCGCCCGTCAGCACCCTCGTACGTCATGGGCGTTGCCTGGCCACCGGCCGGCAACCGGGCCTCCCAGAGTTGGTCGCCCGTCGTGACGTCGTAGCCGCGCACGTAATAGTCGAGCGTGCCCGACAGGAAGGCGACGCCGCCCTTGGTCATGATCGGGCCGCCGAGATTGGGCACGCCCATCTTGAAGGGCAGTGGTACGGGAGCGGAATCGCGCGTTGTACCGTTCTTGTGCATCCACAAGATCTCGCCGGTCGAAAGATCGGCGCCGGCGATCGTGCCCCAGGGCGGCGCCTGACAGGGCAGGCCGAGCACCGACGTGAAGGGTTTCAGCGAAATGCCGTATGGCGCGCCGAAATTCTCGTTGAGCGCCGGCAATGCGCCCTTTGGTGCCGTCTTGTTGACCACGAGTTCGGTCGCATTGTCGCGCGGCACAAGCTTGGAGATGAAGGCGAGATAGGTCGGTGTGCCGAACATCACCCCGCGCTCTGGATCGACGGCCACCGAGCCCCAGTTGAAGACGCCGAAATTGCCCGGATAGATCAGCGATCCGCCGAGCGAGGGCGGCGTGAAGCGTCCGTCGTATTTGTAGCCATGGAAGGCGATCCGGCAGGCCATCTGGTCAAACAGCGTGCCGCCCCACATGTCGGTTTCGCGCAGCGGCTTGGGATCGAATGACAGTGCCGAGACCGGCTGTGTCGGAGCGGAATGGTCAGGCTCGACGGCGCCCTGGGGTGCGCGCTTTTCCACGACCGGCAGGATCGGCTCGCCGGTTTCGCGGTTGAGAACGAAGATTTCGCCCTGCTTGGTCGGCTGAACGAGCGCGGGGACGCGCTTGCCGTTCACCGAAAGGTCGATCAGCGAGGGCTGCGCCGGCACGTCGTAGTCCCACAGATCGTGATGCACGGTCTGGAAAACCCAGCGGACCATGCCGGTGGCGATGTCCAGGGCGACCACCGACGACGAGTATTTCTCGACGGCGGCAGTTCGGTTGGCGCCCCACTGGTCCGGCGGTTGGTTGCCGAGCGGAATGTAGACGAGGCCGAGATTCTGGTCGGCGCTCATGATCGACCAGGAGTTCGGCGAGTTCGCCGTATAGGTCTGGCCGGCCGGCAGCGGCTGGGTCTCGTCGGGATTGCCCGAATCCCAGTTCCAGACGAGGTCGCCGGTATCGACGTCGTAGGCGCGAATGACCCCGGATGCCTCGCTGGTCGAGACGTTGTCGAGTACCGTGCCGCCGACGATCACGAGGTTCTTCGTCACGACAACGGGCGAGGTCGAATAATAGGAACCCGGATTGACGTTGGGCATGCGCCGCCAGAGGTCGATCTGGCCGTCGCCGTCACCGAAGCTCTTGCAGACCGCGCCGGTCTCGAGGTTCAGCGCAATGAGGCGGCCGTCGGCGGTGGGCATGAAAAGCTTGCCGTTGCAGGTGTCGGCGACGGTGGTGGCTGTGCGCGCCGCGACCGGCTGGTCCGGATCGGCGGGATCTGCGGCGCCTTCGGTCGCGCCGCCTGCGGGAGCAGCGTTTGCCGGCATGGCGGGCGACGTGGCAGCGGTCTGTGATGGAGCCGGCGTTGCGCCGGACGCAGCTTCAGTCCCCTGGTTCGGCGCCTGATAGGACAGGCCCCGGCAGGTCAGGTGCTGCAGCGCGAGCTGGCCCTGGATCACCGGATCGTAGCGCCAGATTTCCTTGCCGGTGACCGCGTCGAGCGCGATGACGTTCTGGTGCGGTGTGCAGAAATACAGCCGATCGCCGATCTTCAGAGGCGTCACCTCGAAGGTGGTTTCGACCGGATCACCCGGCTGCTCGGTGTCGCCGCTATGGAATTGCCAGGCGACCTTCAGATCGGCGACGTTGTCGGGCGTAATTTGCGCGAGCGGCGAATAGCGCTGGCCGAACTGCGTACGGCCGTAGGCGTCCCAGTCACCTGCGGCGATTTCCGGCTTGGTCGTGTCGCTCGCCGCCGTCGCGACAGGCAGCTTGCCGGTCCGGCCATAGGGATCGGAAAACCAGGAGATCGCTGCGACGACGAAAGCAAGGACGAGAGCGCCCGAAAGCGCGATTCCCGAGCCGCGCCGCGGTGATGGCGTGACCTTGATCCCATCGAGCGCCTCGGCAACGTTGCGGGTGCCGAGCCGTCGCGTGACCCATGGCAAAAGCAGCAGTGCGCCCAGCACGAACACCACGTCGCCGCGCGCCGCCAGGGGCCACCAGTCGAAGCCGACCTCGAAGAGCGCCCAAAGCAACGTCCCCACGATCAGCGCAGCGAACACCAGAAGGGCTTCCGGCCGCCGCAGGACGATCAGTGCGGCCGTCAGCCAGAAGAACAGGCCGCAGATCAGATAGTACACGGTTCCGCCAACGGCGATCAGCCAGACACCCCCGACCACCAGCGCCAGACCGAGAACGGCGAGCAAGGCGACCATCAGGAGTGAAAAGACTTTGGCGGCGCGCGATTCCATGGTGCGGTCCTTGCAGTGCAATATCAGCACTTTGACCTACCGCCGCAGGCTAGTATGTCCAGCCATTATCCGCCCGATCCGCAAAATCCTTTCCATCCGGCGTTTCGAGCCGGATTTATCACGGCCACATGCGTTGTTTGGAAACGGCTCCGGAAAAGGGTGTAGCTCCGATCGTTCGCGAAGCTGTCGGAATCGTGCGTGGTCCGCTTGCCGCCGTGAGCGCAAGCCGGCAAACTCCGAGGCTGAAGCGCAGAACCAATGAAAGTGCAGATGTTTGAGGGAAATAACATGGCCGATTCGAGCGACGCGAGGCTGACCACCCATGTGCTGGATGTCAGCCTCGGCCGGCCCGCTGCGGGGATCGCGGTGAGTCTGACGCGAATCGAGAATGGCGCGCGCACGCCTGTCGCCGATGCGGTCACCAATGCGGACGGCCGCTGCGACGCACCACTACTGGCCGGCGAAGCCTTCGCGATCGGCGAATATGAACTGACTTTCGCCGCCGGACCGTATCTCGACGAGACCAGCCAGGACGGTCGGGGCCCAGCGAACGACCTGGCCCCGAGATTCCTCTCGGACATCGTCATCCGTTTCGGCATGGCCGAGCGAAGCCACTACCATGTGCCGCTGTTGCTCTCGCCCTTCGGCTATTCGACCTACAGGGGCAGTTGATGAGCAAGACCACGAGCCCTGTGGCAGCCGATGGCGTGAAACCGAGCGGTTCGCAACCGATCCGGTTCGTGCTGAACGGTGCGGCCCGTGAAGTGATGGGCATCGCGCCGACGACCACACTGCTAGAGTATCTGCGTCGGACGGAGCGCCTGACCGGGACCAAGGAGGGCTGCGCGGAAGGTGATTGCGGCGCCTGCACGGTGCTGATCGCCGAACCGGATGGCGCGGGCGGCCTCACGCGCCGGGCGGTCAATTCCTGCATCCAGTTCCTGCCCGCCATGAACGGCCGAGCGGTCGAGACGGTCGAGCACCTCGGGCGTTCGGGGCCGCACAAGATCCAAACCGAGATGGTCGAGCGGCACGCCAGCCAATGCGGCTTCTGCACGCCGGGGTTCGTCATGCAGCTTTATGGCGGATGGCTGACCGGCGCCATTTCCGACCGTCAATCGGTCAAGGACCTGATCTCCGGCAATCTCTGCCGCTGCACCGGTTACGGCCCGATCATCGATGCGGGTGTCGCACTCGGCGAAACGCCGGTGCCCGACACCGCCGAGGCGGACGAGGCGATCGGCGTGCGGCTTGAGGCGATGGTTCGGCAGGGCACCGGCGCCGATGGCTGCTTCGCCTACGCGGCCGACGCTGAACGCTGGTTCGCGCCGACGCATGTCGACGCGCTCGCCGACATCTATGCCATGCATCCCGACGCGGTTCTGGTGGCCGGTGCCACCGATGTGGGCCTTTGGGTGACCAAGCAGCACCGGGATCTGCCGGTGCTGATCGACATCAGCCAAGTCCGCGACCTGCAGATGGTGGAAGAGGCGGCCGGTCGCATCTTCATCGGTGCCGGCGTCACCCACCGGAAGGCCCAGTCCGTGCTGGCCGACCTTCATCCCGATCTCGGCGAGATGCTGCGTCGCTTTGCCGGATGCCAGATCCGCAACACCGGCACCGTCGGCGGTAACATCGCCAATGGCTCGCCCATCGGCGATCTGCCGCCCTGCCTGATCGCGCTCGACGCGATACTCTATCTGCGCAAGGGCGAGCAGGCCCGCTCGATCCCGCTGGAAGACTTCTTCATCGCCTATGGCAGCCAGGACAGGGCGCCCGGCGAGTTCGTCGCCGCGGTCGAGGTGCCACGGCTGGAGGCGAACCAGCGCTTCTTCGCCCACAAGATCTCGAAGCGTTTCGACAGCGACATCTCGGCCGTGATGGCGGCCTTCCGCCTGACCTTCGAAGACGACATCGTTGCGGACGCGCGGCTGGCCTTCGGTGGCATGGCCGGGACGCCCAAACGAGCGGCGAAGGCCGAGGCCGTGCTGGTCGGTCGCCGCTTCGATGCTCGCGCCGTGGCCGCCGCCAAGGCCGCGCTCGCCGAAGATTTTTCGCCGCTGACCGACATGCGCGCCTCTTCGGCTTACCGGCTGAAGACCGCCCAGAATCTCCTCGAACGCTTCCGGCTCGAACTGACGGGCGAAGGACCGGCGCGCATCGCTAGCTACGCGGTCGGCCCCGAAGGCGAAACGAACGCCGAGGCTGCAGAATGATGGACGAAACCCGCATCCAGGATCGAGGGGGCGCGGGTGAACCGGCGGCCTGCGAACTGTTGGAAGCCATGCCAGCCAGCGAATTGCGCGCCATTATCGGAGGCGTTTCAAATCCTGTCGCCCATGACAGTGGTTCAAAGCACGTCTCCGGGTCGGCGCGCTATATCGACGACGATCCCGAACTGCCGGGAACGCTGCAGGTCTACATCGCCATGTCCGGACGGGCCCACGCCCGCATCAAGAGCATGGACCTCCTCGCCGTCCGCGCGGCGCAGGGCGTTGTCGCGGTGCTGACCGCAGACGACATTCCCGGCCATAATGACTATTCGCCCGTCTTCGGCGATGATCCGATCTTTCCTCCGTCGTCCGGCGATGACGCCATCGTTCAGTATGTCGGCCAGCCGATCTTCGCCGTCGCTGCCGAGACGTTGGATGAGGCACGATCTGCTGCCAGTCTTGCCCGGATCGAGTATGATGACCGACCGGCCGCGATCTCGATCGACGCGGCCCTGCAACTGGCCGTTGATGCCGGCGAAGACCTGATGCCGGCGCACGAGATGCGGCTCGGCGATGTCGAAACGGCGCTCGCCAAGGCGGTTCATCGCATCGATGGCCGCGTCGAGGTCGGTGGCCAGGACCATTTCTATCTCGAAGGCCAGATCGCCTATGCCATGCCGCAGGAGGATGGCGACATCCTCGTGCGCTCCTCGACCCAGCACCCCTCCGAGGTTCAGCACAACGTGGCCAAGATGCTTGGCGTGCCCGACCACGCGGTCACCGTCGAGGTGCGGCGCATGGGCGGAGGCTTCGGCGGCAAGGAAAGCCAGCCGGCGCTGTTTGCCAGCGTTGCGGCGCTGGTGGCCGTGAAGACCGGTCGACCGGCGAAATGCCGCCTCGACCGCGACGACGACATGGTCATGACCGGCAAGCGCCACGAGGTGCGCATCGACTACGCCGTCGGCTTCGACGAGGACGGCCGGCTTGCCGCCGCGAGCTTCGACCAGACCGTGCGCTGCGGCTATTCCAAGGATCTGTCGGCCGCGATCGCCGACCGGGCGATGTTTCACGCCGACAACGCCTATCGTCTGCCCGCCGCGAGGATCCATTCGCGGCGGCTGAAGACCCATACGGTCTCCAACACCGCGTTCCGGGGCTTCGGCGGGCCGCAGGGGATGGTCGGCATCGAACGGGCGCTGGACCGGATCGCGTTCGAGACCGGTGTCGATCCGCTCGACGTCAGGAAGCGCAATTTCTACCCCGCGCCCGGAGAGGTTCCGGCGAAGACGCCCTACCACATGTTTGTCGAGGACTGTGTCGCAGCGGAGATCGTCGAGGAACTCGAGGTCTCCTCGAATTATCGTGCGCGGCGCGAGGCGGTTAAGGCGTTCAACGCCGAGAGCCCGATCCTCAAAAAGGGGCTGGCCCTGACGCCGGTGAAGTTCGGCATCTCCTTCACCACCGCTCATCTCAACCAGGCCGGCGCCCTCGTGCATGTCTACAAGGACGGCTCGGTTCACCTGAACCATGGCGGCACGGAGATGGGGCAGGGGCTTTTCACCAAGGTGGCCCAGGTCGTCGCGGAGGAATTCCAGATCGATCTGGCGAAGGTGAAGATCACCGGTACGACGACGGCGAAGGTGCCCAACACCTCGGCGACCGCGGCATCCTCGGGCTCCGACCTCAACGGCATGGCGGCCCAGGCCGCCGCGCGCACGATCAAGGACAGGCTGATCGATTACGCCGCCGAGCGCTATCACGTGGGCCGCGAGCAGGTGGTCTTCGAGGCGAACCGGGTGCGCATCGGCAATGCGGAGAAGCCGTTTTCCGAACTCGTCGGCGAGGCTTATCTGGCGCGGATCTCGCTCTCCTCCACCGGCTTCTACGCCACCCCCGGGATCGCCTACGACCGCGAGACGGCCTCCGGCACGCCGTTCTATTACTTCGCCTATGGGGCCGCCTGTTCGGAGGTGGTGATCGACACCCTGACCGGCGAATACAAGCTTCTGCGCGCCGACATCCTCCACGATGTCGGCAAGTCCCTGAATCCCGCGCTGGACCGCGGCCAGATCGAGGGCGGCTTCATCCAGGGCATGGGCTGGCTGACGATGGAAGAGCTGGTCTGGGACGAAAAGGGGCAACTCAAGACCCACGCGCCCTCGACCTACAAGATCCCCACTGCCAACGACCGGCCGGACGATCTGCGCATTGCGCTGTGGGCGAAAGGCGAGAACCGGGCAGCGACGATCTATCGCTCCAAGGCCGTCGGCGAGCCGCCCTTCATGCTGGCCATCTCGGTGTTCTGCGCGCTGACCGACGCGGTGATGGCGGCAGGCGACGGCAAGATATTCCCCGATCTCGACGCCCCCGCGACCCCGGAGCGGGTGCTGAAAGCGGTGGAGGCCGTGCGGGACGGGCCGTGACGCAAATCGCGCAGCAAGCCGCGGTTGCCGTTGTGCGTTATATGGTACCATATTATGGTATTGAACCGGAATGAAAAGGCGGCACCAGCGCACGCTTGACCTTCTGTTCGCTCGACCGGCGAGTGGTTCGATAAGTTGGTCGAATATCGAGGCGCTCTTCGTGGAATTGGGCGCGCTCGTCGAAGAGTACCAAGGCTCGCGGATCGGTGTCGTTCTGTTCGGCGCGGTACGGGTTTTCCATCGGCCCCATCCTTCGCCCGACACGGACAAGGGATCTGCCGCCAACATTCGCAAATGGTTGGACGCGAACGGGATCAGGCCTTCGGAGTGAGATCATGACGCAGAACATCCTGGAGATCGAGGGCGAAAGGGCCGTTGTCGCCTTCGATCCGGACATCGGCCTGTTTCGTGGCGAGTTCCTCGGCCTCAATGGCGGCGCCGACTTTTACGCTGCGAGCGTCGATGGCTTGCAGGCGGAGGGCGCTGCCTCCCTCAAGGTTTTCAAGGAGATGTGCGCCGAGCAGGGGATCGAGCCTTTCCGCAAGTTTTCCGGAAAGTTCAACGTCCGGCTCGAGTCGAGACTCCACGAAAGCGCGGTCCTGGCTGCCCGTGCTGCCAACAAGAGCCTCAACGAATGGGTCGTCGAAGCGATCGACCAAGCGGCAAAGGCGTCGTGATGGCGCAGTCGCGGTATTCCTGATGCTCGACCTGACGCAGCAACTCCATCGGGCGATCGCCGACGGCACCCCCGCCATTCTCGTCACCGTCACGCGTGCCCGCGGCTCGACGCCGCGCGAAGCCGGCGCCCTCATGCTGGTCACTGCCACCGAGACGAGCGGCACGATCGGCGGCGGCCGGCTGGAGTTCGACGCCATCGACCGGGCGCGGGCGATGCTGTCATCCGGCGAGTCGAGCGATAAAATGGATGTGCCGCTGGGACCTGAAATCGGTCAATGCTGCGGTGGGCGCGTCCTCCTGTCCCTGCAGCGCGTCGACGCGGCTGTCTTTGGTGCGCTCCGTGCAGAGGAGCAGGCAGCACGGGCCGCGCGGCCTCGCGTCCTGATCTTCGGCGCCGGCCACACCGGACGCGCACTCGCCGCCGCACTGGCGCCGTTGCCCCTGAACGTGACGCTGGTCGACAGCCGGCCCGAGACGCTGGCGGGTCTGCCAGAGGCGGTCGAGACCGTGGCGGCGGCGCTGCCGGAAGCCGAAATCGAGCGGGCGCCCGCCGGCACCGCCTTTCTCGTCATGACCCACGATCACGCGCTGGATTTTCTCATCGCGTCGGCTGCGCTTGCGCGAAATGATGCGGCCTATGTCGGCATGATCGGCTCGGCGACGAAGCGCGAGCGATTTCGCCGGCATCTTCAGGGCGATGGGCTGGAGGCCGAATTCTCCCGGCTAGTCCTGCCGATCGGCGGCTCCGGCTTGCGCGACAAGCGACCCGAGGTGATCGCCACGCTGACGGCGGCGGAACTCGCCCTATGCCTTTTTTCTGATCGACAGGAAAAATTGAGCGATCGCTTGGCAGACGCCGATTCCGGGTGCCATAGTGCGGAGCGGGAGGGGGCGCTCGACGATGGACGGTCCCTCCTAGCCGGGCCGTCAGGACGGTCGACTGACTCGCGGGCCGACAGCTTGGCCGAAAAGCCGGCAGATTAGCCGGCCGACAAAGGGATGAGCCTTTCGCCCATGGCGCCACGCCTCGCACTTTCCGGCATCACCAAGCGTTTCCCCGGCGTCGTTGCAAACGAGGACGTCTCCTTTGCCGTCGAGCCGGGTGAAATTCATGCGTTGCTCGGTGAGAACGGCGCTGGCAAGTCGACCCTCGTCAAGATCATCTACGGCGTGCAGAAGGCCGACGAGGGCACCATCGCCTTCGACGGCAAACCCGTCTCGATCGGCTCTCCGAAGGCGGCGCGTGCGCTCGGCATCGGCATGGTGTTCCAGCATTTCTCGGTGTTCGACGCGATGACGGTGCTCGAAAACATCGCGCTCGGCATGGACAATCCGCCGCCGCGCCGCGAGTTGGAAGCGAAGATTCGCACCGTCCTCAAAAGCTACCGATTGACGCTCGATCCGCATCGGCATGTCCATACGCTGTCGGTCGGCGAGCGCCAGCGCATCGAGATCGTGCGGGCGCTGCTACAGGACCCCAAGCTCTTGATCATGGACGAGCCGACCTCGGTCCTGACGCCCCAGGAGGTAGAGCAGCTGTTCGAGACCCTTCGCCGGCTGGCGTCCGAGGGCTGTTCGATCCTCTACATTTCCCACAAGCTCCATGAGATCAAGGCGCTTTGCCGGACCGCGACGATCCTGCGCGGCGGCAAGGTGGTCGGCACCTGCGACCCCGAGGTCGAAACCACCCGAGCGATGGCCGAGATGATGATCGGCGGCAACCTCAAGGATATCTCGGGCAAGGACGGCCGAACGGTCGGCAAGGCCCGGCTGGCCGTCCAGGGGCTGGCCGCGCCCGGCGAGCCGCCCTTCGGCACCAGCCTGAAGGACGTAGACCTCACCGTGCGGTCCGGCGAAATCCTCGGGATCGCGGGGGTGGCCGGCAACGGCCAGAACGAACTCCTGTCGGTGCTCGCCGGCGAATGCGGCGTCTCGGCCGGCTCGATCGTCATCGACGCGGTCGATGTCACCGCCCTGTCGGTGACCGCGCGGCGATGCGCCGGCCTGTCGACCGTGCCTGAGGAGCGCAACGGCCACGCCGCCGTGCCGGGCATGACCCTGGCGGAAAACGCCGTTCTGTCGGCCCGCGGCCGCAAGGGTCTTTGTGCCGGAGGCATCATCAGGGTCGGCATGGCGCGCGATTACGCCGCGACGATCATCGAGAAATTCTCGGTCAAGGCGACCGGGCCGCGCGCGCTCGCCGGCAGCCTCTCGGGCGGCAATCTGCAGAAATATATCATGGGTCGCGAAATCGGGCAGGATCCGGGTGTGCTCGTCGTGTCCCAGCCGACATGGGGCGTAGACGCGGGCGCGGCCGGCTTCATCCGTCAGGCGATGATCGATCTGGCCGCCCAGGGTGCGGCGATCCTCGTCCTCAGCCAGGATCTCGACGAACTCCTCGAAATTTGCGACCGGATCGCCGTCATCAATGGCGGGACCCTGTCCGAGCCGATGGACGTGAAAGACATCTCGATCGAGCGCATCGGCCTCCTCATGGGCGGCGTCCATGGTGAAGGGCACGCGGTCGCAAGCCCGCCCGGTCAGCAGCCTCAGGAGAGGGCCGCCTGATGGCGCTCGTTCTGGAACCACGGCGCGAGCCGAGCCGGGCGATGATGCTCGCCGCCCCGGTTCTTGCGGTCCTGGCGACGCTCGTTGCCGGAGCGATCGTGTTCACCCTGCTCGGCCAGGACGGCATGCAGGCGGTCTACCAGATCTTCGTCGTGCCGCTTCGGGATTCCAATCGCTGGCAGGACCTCCTCATCAAGGCCGCGCCGCTGGCGATCATCGCTGTCGGCCTGTCGCTCGGCTTTCGCGCCAATGTCTGGAACATCGGCGCCGAGGGGCAGTACATCCTCGGCGGTCTCGCGGGGACCGGTGTGGCGCTGCAGACCCTCGATATGACGGGTGCGTGGATCCTGCCGCTGATGATCGTCGCGGGCATTGTCGGCGGCATGGTCTGGGCCGCCGCGCCGGCGTTCCTGAAAACCCGGCTCGGGGTCAACGAAATCCTGTCGAGCCTGATGCTCAATTACGTCGCGATCCAGTTGCTGTTCTACCTGATGAACGGGCCTTGGAAGGACCCCGAGGGTTTCAACTTCCCGCAGACGGCGCTGTTTTCCGCGGACCAGACCCTGCCCATGGTCGTGCCGGGGACGCTGATCCATCTCGGCGTGCCGATCGCCGCGGCGGTGGCGCTGACGGTCTGGTTCCTGATGGTGCGCTCGATCACCGGTTTCCAGATCCGCGTCGTCGGCCTGGCACCCAAGGCCGCGCTCTATGGCGGCTTTCGCCAGTCTTCGACCGTCTGGCTTGCGATGCTCGCCGGCGGTGGGCTCGCGGGGCTCGCAGGCGTTCTCGAGGCCGCCGGTCCGTTCGGGCAGATGGTGCCGCAATTTCCGACCGGCTACGGCTA
>JBBSUS010000011.1:0-12886 GCA_038234195.1 Hyphomicrobiales bacterium
AAGATTGCCCTCGACGATTTTGGAACAGGCTATGCTTCGCTCAGTTATCTGACCCGCTTTCCGTTCGATACGATCAAGGTCGACCAGATCTTCGTCCGCAGGGCCTGCGACCAGGAGAAGAGTCAGGCGATCGTCGATGCGATCTGCTATTTATCGGGAAAGCTCGGGCTGACCACTGTGGCCGAAGGTATCGAGACCGAAGCGCAGCTTACGATGGTTCGCGTGGCCGGATGCCATTTTGCGCAAGGATATCTGTTCGATCGTCCGATGCCGGCAGCGCAATGTCTCGCGCGCCTGACGCTCGAACAACGGCGAATGGCTGAGGTTGGGAACGAGGCAACATTGCCGGGTCTCGCTGGGGCCGTCGGTAAGGGGTGGGCCGCCAACCGATAAGCTGAACTCCCGTCTCATTGCGACGGCGGCAGTGCCTTCACTTGGATGATCTGCCCGTCGGCGTTTGCCGCGCTACGCCAAATCCGCCACGACGGCGTCGAGCACCAGCATGCCTGCCGGCGTTGCCCGCAGCCGGTCCGGCCCCAGACGCTCGACCATGCCGTGGGCGCGCAGATCGGCCTCGCTCACCGGGTCGATGTCGCGGCCGGTCAGGCGGCGCCAGCGTTCGAGATCGATGCCTTCGGCGAGACGCAGGCCCATGAGGAGAAGCTCGTCGGCCTCTTCCTGGGGGCTGAGAAGCTCGTTGATCTCGATGCCGTTGTCCCAGGATTCGACCATCTTCAGCCAGGTTTCAGGCAGTTTCTCGTTGGAGACGGCATGACGGCCATCCTCGGCCATCTCGCGGCCATGGGCACCGGGGCCGATGCCGGCATAGAGCCCGTAGCGCCAGTAGGTGAGATTGTGGCGGGATTCGGCGCCGGGAACGGCGTGGTTGGAGACCTCGTAGGCTGGCAGGCCGCGGGCGTTCGTCAGCGCTTGCGTCGCTTCGTAGAGATCGGCCGACAGGTCGCCGTCGGGCACCTTCAGCTTGCCGGCCTTGTGGAGGGCGTAGAAGGGCGTGCCCTCCTCGATGGTCAGTTGGTAGAGTGACAGATGGTCTGCGGCCAGGTCGATGGCGCGGGCGAGTTCCGCCTCCCATGCGTCGACGGTCTGTTCCGGCCTGGCGTAGATCAGATCGAAGGACAGACGCGGGAAGGTCTCGCGAGCGGTGCGAATGGCGCTGAGCGCCTGATCGACGTCGTGGAGCCGGCCGAGAAGTCGCAAATCCTTGTCGTGCAGCGCCTGGACGCCAAGGGAAACGCGGTTGACGCCGGCGGTGCGATATCCGCGAAAACGTGTCGCCTCGACGCTCGACGGATTGGCTTCCAGCGTCACCTCGGCGCCGCGCTCGATGGTCCAGTTGGCGGCGATCGCGTCGAGGATGCGCCCGACGGTTTTGGGTTCCATCAGCGAGGGCGTGCCGCCGCCGAGAAAGATCGAGGTGACGGTCCGGCCCGGCGAGCGCCGGGCGGCGTCGGCGATCTCCCGCTCGAAGGCTGCGGCGTAGCGATCCTGGTCGATCGGCTTGTGGCGGACATGGCTGGTGAAGTCGCAGTAGGGGCACTTGGCGGCGCAGAACGGCCAATGCACGTATACCCCGAACCCCGGCTCGCGCGAAACCGGTGCAAACGCGAGGATTTCGCCGGAGCGGCCTGTTCTGCGCTGGGCTTTCGAGGTGAGGTCCATCGTCGTCACTTCACGCCAAGCGCGTCACGGGCGAATTTCTGGAACGCCTTGGCACGGTGGGACAAGGCGTATTCCTGGCCGGGGACCCAGCCGTGCTTTTCCTCCGACAGCATCTCGCCGAAGGTCCGGGCTTGGCCATCGGGCAGGAAGATCGGGTCGTAGCCGAAGCCGAGCGTGCCGCGCGGCGGCCACACGACAGTGCCGTGCGCTTCGCCGCGGAAGAAGTGCGTCTCGCCGGACGGCAGGGCCAGGCAGAGCACGGCGACGAATTGCGCACGGCGCTGGTCCGGTGTCGTGGCGCCGACGATCTGCAACTTTTCCTCGACATTGCGCATGGCCATCGCGAAGTCGCGGGTCGGGCCGCCCCAGCGGGCCGAATAGATGCCCGGATCGCCATTCAGCGCGTCGATGGCGATACCGGAATCGTCGGACAGGCACGCAAGGCCGGTCGCCTTCAGGGCGGCGAGAGCCTTGATCTCGGCATTCGCCTCGAAGGTCGTGCCGGTCTCTTCGGGATCGTCGAGACCCTTGTCCTTGGCCGAGGTGACCTCGAAGCCGAAAGGCTCCATCAATTCGCGGAATTCCCAGATCTTGCCCTCATTGTGGCTGGCCACCAGCAGCGGGCCGTTCCTGGGCGAAAGGGGAAGCGAAAGGCTGGCCATGGTCAGGCGGTCCCCAGTGCCGTCTTCTGCATAGCGACGAGTTCGCCGATGCCTTTCTGCGCCAGGTCCATCAAAGCGTTCAACTCGTCGCGGCTGAACGGTGCGCCCTCGGCCGTGCCCTGGATCTCGACGATGCCGCCGGAGCCGGTCATGACGAAGTTGGCGTCAGTCTCGGCGGTCGAATCCTCGGCATAATCCAGGTCGAGAACCGGAGTGCTCTTATGGATGCCGCAGGAGATCGCCGCGATGTGGTCCTTCAGCACCTTCTTGGGATCGCACATCGCCCGCTCGCCCATCCAGGCAAGACAGTCGGCGAGCGCGATATACGCGCCAGTGATCGAGGCGGTGCGGGTGCCGCCATCGGCCTGGAGGACGTCGCAGTCGATCGAGATCTGCCGCTCGCCGAGAGCCTGGAGGTCGACGACGGCCCTGAGTGAGCGTCCGATCAGGCGCTGGATTTCCTGGGTGCGTCCCGACTGCTTGCCGGTCGCGGCCTCGCGGCGCATGCGCTCGCCCGTGGCGCGCGGCAACATGCCGTATTCGGCCGTCACCCAGCCCTTGCCGGAATTCTTCAGCCAGCCGGGCACCCGGTCTTCCAGGCTCGCCGTGACCAGCACATGGGTGTCACCGAACTTGACCAGGCACGAGCCTTCCGCATGACGCGAGAAACCGCGCTCGAAGGAGACGTCGCGCATCTGGTCGTTGGCGCGTTTGGATGGCCGCATGGAGGGTCCTGACGTCGGTCGTTGGGAAGGCGATAATGGTTCGAGGTTGCGCCGGGCTTGTATCGGGGACGCGCGAGTCGCGCAAACAAAGCAGCGCGCGCGAAGCGGACAAAGCGGTGACGAGGCTGGAGTGCAGAAGCGCCCGAACTTCGCCTGCCGCCGCCCGGAATGATTTGGCACGGCCTGCGGCAAGGCCTATAGTCATGCAGTGTCCGAATCCATCTGCTCGCCATGACCGAATTCCGTCTTCCCGTCAGCGACTTTGGCGCGGGTGTGCTGCCGCTCGACGACCGGGCGCGCGACATCTTCCGGCTGATCGTCGAGAGCTATCTCGATCTCGGCGAGCCGGTCGGCTCGCGCATGCTGTCGAAGCTCCTGACGCAGTCGTTGTCGCCAGCCTCGATCCGCAACGTGATGAGCGACCTCGAGGCGCTGGGGCTGATCTACGCGCCGCATGTCTCGGCCGGGCGGTTGCCGACGGAACTGGGCCTGCGCTTCTTCGTCGACGCCTTTCTCGAAGTGGGCGACCTCGGGTCTTCCGAGCGCGAGGAGATCGAGGAGAAGGTGCGCCTGTCCGGCGACGGACGGCCCTTCGACAAACTCCTGACCGAGGCGAGCCACCTCCTTTCGGGTCTGTCTCGCGGTGCTGGTATCGTGCTAACGGTGAAATCCGACCTGCGCCTGAAACATATCGAATTCATCCGGCTGGAGCCGACCAAGGCGCTGGCGGTGCTGGTCGGAGCCAATGGCGAGGTGGAGAACCGGGTGCTCGACCTGCCGGCCGGCGTCACAGCCTCGCAGTTGGTAGAGGCCGGAAATTTCCTCAATGCTCATGTGGTGGGGCTGACGCTGACCGAAGCCAGTGGCAAGATCGCCCGGCTGCTGGAGGAGACGTCGACGGCGCTCGATATTCTGTCGCGGCAACTCGTCGACAAGGGGCTCGCCGTCTGGTCCGGCGCCTCGGCCGACCAGCCGGCACGGCTGATCGTGCGCGGACGGGCCAACCTTCTGGAGAACGTCACGGCGGCCGAGGATCTCGATCGCCTTCGCCTGCTGTTCGACGATCTCGAATCCAAGAGCGGCATCATCGAGCTTCTAGGACTTGCCGAAAGCGGCAACGGCGTTCGCATCTTCATCGGTTCGGAAAACAAGCTGTTTTCACTCTCCGGCTCTTCGCTCGTTGTCGCGCCCTACCGTGGCGGCACCGAGAACGTTATCGGCGCAGTTGGCGTGATCGGCCCGACACGGCTGAACTATCGCCGCATCGTGCCGATGGTCGACTATACCGCCCGCATCGTATCGCGACTGCTCGCCTCGGGTGCCGCCGCCCGCGAGGCTTGATTTTCCTACCTGCTGCTTCGATATGCGGTGCGATAACGATTTCGTGCCGAGCCGAGCCTCCACCCGCCAAAGGCGCGGGATCGGTGGTGGGCACGGCCTGACCGCATATTGAGAGGTGATACCCCGATGACGAGCGACAGCGGCAAGCGCCAGGATGAAAGCTTTGCGGCCGATGCGGAGGCCGACGCGGCCCGCGATATGGAGCGCGAGGCGGCCAAGGCACGCGCGGCGGCGAACGCCAATGCGCATGCGGACGTTGAAGATGGCGACGAGACGGACGACGCGGCGCAATCCGGCTTCGCCGATGCGGATGCCGCGTCCGAGGCGGATGCAGCCCGTATCGCCGAGCTCGAGGCGGAAAACGCCGACGTCAAGGACCGGCTGTTGCGGCTTGCCGCCGACATGGAAAATCTGCGTCGACGGACCGACCGCGAGATGAAGGACGCGCGCACCTATGCCGTCACCGGGTTCGCGCGTGAACTTCTCTCGGTTGCCGACAACCTTCGCCGCGCCATCGAGGCTGTGCCGGCCGAGGCCAAGGCGCATGGCGAGGACGGCCTCAACGCGCTGATTGGCGGCGTGGAGGTTACCGAGCGCGCACTCCTGAGCGCCCTCGAAAAGAACGGCGTCAAGAAGCTCGACCCGGAAGGCGAGCGCTTCGACCCGAACTTCCATCAGGCGATGTTCGAGGTGCCGAACACCGAGGTGCCGAACAATACCGTCGTCCAGGTCGTCCAGGCCGGATACTCGATCGGTGGCCGCGTCCTGCGTCCTGCGATGGTCGGGGTGTCCAAGGGCGGGCCAAAGCCGCCGAGGCCCGATGCGGTGAAGGATGAGGCGGCGAGCTGAGGAAGTAGGCGAGTTTGGGGACGCAACCACTCTCGACAATCGAGTGGGGCGTTCCCCCGGTTGTTCCGCATCCCGATCTCGAACCGACATCCAGTCCAAGCCTTTGAACTTCACTCGACTTTCGCGGATACGATTGCAGAAGACGCGTTGTTCAGCCACGAGGCGGCTCGCAGGATTCGGAATGGGCCCCGGCTCAAGGCCAGGGTGACGACCTCAGAAGACGCGACTTTTCGGCCGCGTCCTCTTTTGGGATATCCGAACCTTCAAGCCCGCCCATAACCTCCCGGTGTCGGCGTCGTCACGATCACCGCTTCGCCCGCCGTCAGCACCGTCTGGTCGCAGCCCTGAAGTGTCTCGGTCGTCCGGTCCGCCCGGCGTACCTCGGTCTTGCCCATCGCGCCGTCACTGCCGCCGGCGACGCCCTTTGGCGGCAGGGTGCGGTGCGACGACAGGATCGCGCAGTCCATCTCTTCCAGAAACCGGATCGTGCGGCTTGTGCCGTCGCCGCCGCGCTTCTGGCCGTCACCGCCGGAGCCCTTGCGGATGTGGAAATCCTCCAGCACGACCGGATAGCGCATTTCCAGGATCTCCGGGTCGGTCAGCCGGGAATTGGTCATGTGGACGTGGACGCCAGAGGTGCCGGCGAAGACCGTGCCGTCGTTCATGGTGCCGGCCGGCGAGCCTGAGCAGATCGTCTCGTAATACTGGTAGGTGGCATTGCCGAAAGTTAGATTGTTCATCGTCCCCTCCGAGTTCGCCAGCGCGCCAAAGGCGCCGAACAGCGCGTTGGTGACGTGCTGGGAGGTTTCGACATTGCCGGCGACGACCGCCGCTGGATAGGCGGGCTTCAGCATCGACCCTTCGGGCACGATGATCTTCAGGGGCCGCAGACAGCCGGCATTCATCGGGATCGGCTTTTCGACCATCACGCGGAAGGCGTAGAGCACCGCCGCGCGCGTCACCGGTTCGGGCGCGTTGAAATTGTTGCCCATCATCTTCGACGTGCCGGTGAAATCGACGGTCGCCTCGCGGGCCGCCTTGTCGACTGTAATCTTCACCTTGATCGTCTGGCCTGTGTCCGTCGGGTACTCGTACGAACAATCCTCGAGCCCGTCGATCAACTGGCGCACGGCTTCCGCGGCGTTGTCCTGGACGAACGCCATGTAGGCTTGTGCCGTCTCTAGCCCGAAAGTCTCGACCATGCGGCCAAGCTCGGCAACGCCCTTCTCGTTGGCGGCGATCTGCGCCTTGAGATCGGCGATGTTCTGTTCGGGGTTGCGCGCCGGATAGCGGTGGTCGGTCAGCACCTTGCGCAGCGCGTCTTCTTGAAACACGCCATCATCGACGAGCTTGAGGTTGTCGATGAGGATGCCCTCCTCGTTGACATTCGTCGCCCGCGGCGTCATCGAGCCCGGCGCGATGCCGCCGACATCGGCGTGGTGGCCGCGCGAGGCGACGTAGAAGAGAAGGGTCGTCCTGGTCTCATCGAAGACCGGCGTCACGACCGTGATGTCCGGCAGATGCGTTCCGCCATTGTAGGGCGCGTTGAGCGCGAAAACGTCGCCGGGGCGGATGGCGCCCTCGTTTTGGGCGATGATCGTCTCGACCGAACGGTCCATCGAGCCCAGATGGACAGGCATGTGGGGGGCATTGGCCACCAGCGCGCCATCGGCATCGAAGATCGCGCAGGAAAAGTCGAGCCGCTCCTTGATGTTGACCGAGGAGGAGGTGTTCTGCAGCGTCACGCCCATCTGCTCGGCGATGGACATGAAGAGGTTGTTGAAGACCTCCAGCAGGACCGGATCGGCGCCGGCCTCGCTGGCTTCGCCGTTTTTCCCGGCGGCCTTCGATGTGCCGAGCGCCGCGTGCCGCACCTTCTTCTCGATGCGTGTGAGCAAAATATCGTTGCGTGCGGTGATTTCGGCCGACCAACCCGGCTCGACGACCACGGTCTGGTTCGGCTCGACGATCAGCCCCGGGCCCTTGATCCTGGCACCCGGCCCGATGGCCTCGCGGCGATAGACGCCGGCCTCTCGCGCGCTGCCACCGGTGAAGATCTGAAGCGTCTGCGATGGTTCGGCGTCGAATCCGCCGTGGCTCTCCACAGTCTCGTCAGCAGCGGCTTCACGGTGTTCGGCGCCCTCGACGGAGATGTTTTCCACCACCACCGGGCGGTTTTCGTAGATGAAGCCGAACTGCGCCTTGTGCCCCGCCTCGAAGAGCTTTCGTGCCGCCGACAGATCGCCGTCATACGGGACGGGCAGGGTGGTGTCGGTGCCGTCGTAGCGCAGTTGCAGGAGCACCGTGCGGTCGATCGCTCCGGCGTCGACATCCTGGCCGGTCAATTCCGCCTCGACCTGATCCCCGAGTCGATCCGCGAGAGCGTCGATATCGTCCTTCGAACCCGCCTCCAGCGGCGCGACAAGCGCCTGGCTGCGCGTCGAAAACAGCGAGGAGAGCCCGATGCCATAGGCTGACAGGAGGCCGGACATCGGATGGATCAGCACCCTCTCCATCGACAGGGCGTCGGCGACGAGGCAGGCGTGTTGGCCGCCGGCACCGCCGAAGGAGTTGAGCAGATAGGTCGAGACGTCATAGCCGCGCTGGACGGAGATCTTCTTGATGGCGTTGGCCATGTTTTCGACGGCGATGGTGAGGAACCCCTCGGCGACCTGTCGTGCATCGCGCCCGTCGCCGATCTGCTGTGCCATCGCCTCGAATTTTTCCGCAACCACGGCGGCATCGAGGCGCTGGTCCTGGTTCGGCCCGAAGACCGCGGGAAACAGCTCGGGCTTGAGCTTGCCGACCATGACGTTGGCGTCGGTGACCGTCAGCGGCCCGCCCTTGCCGTAGGCGGCGGGACCGGGGTTGGCGCCGGCCGAGTCCGGGCCGACCTGGAAGCGGCCCTGGTCGAGATGGAGGATCGAACCGCCGCCGGCTGCCACCGTGTGAATGCGCATCATCGGGGCTCTGACCCGCACGCCCGCGACCTCCGAATCCAGCGCCCGCTCATAGGCGCCGGCATAATGGGTGACATCCGTCGAGGTGCCGCCCATGTCGAAGCCGATGACCTTCTTTTCGCCGGCAAGCGCAGCCGTCTCGGCCATGCCGACGACGCCACCGGCGGGACCCGACAGGATCGCGTCCTTGCCCTCGAAAAGCTCAGCCGCCGTCAGTCCGCCGGACGACATCATGAACTGCAGGGATGGAGCGTCCTCGCTCCCGGTGTCGGCACCGAGGGCCGATGCGACCTTGGAGACGTAGCGCTTGAGAATCGGCGTCAGATAGGCGTCGACCACCGTGGTGTCGCCGCGCCCGACGATCTTGACCAGCGGCGAGACCTCGTGGCTGACGGATATCTGGTTGAAGTCGGCCTCCTGCGCCAGCACCTTGGCCGCCTGCTCGTGCTCGGGGTAACGCCAGGCGTGCATGAAGACGATGGCGACGCCGTCGATGCCGTCGGCTTTTGCGGCGGCCAGCGCTTCGCGCGTTGTATCTGCGTCGAAGTCGAGTTCGACGGTGCCGTCGGCGAGCACCCGTTCCGGCACCTCGGCGACACGCTCGTAAAGCTGTTCGGGCAGGATGATCTCCTTGGCGAAGATGTCCGGCCGGGCCTGGTAGGCGATCTTCAGCGCATCGCGAAAGCCGCGGGTGATCAACAGCAATGTGCGGTCGCCCTTGCGTTCCAGAAGCGCGTTGGTGGCAACCGTTGTGCCCATGCGCACCGTGCCGACCCGTCCGGGCGCAATCGCACCGCCGTTTTCGATCCCAAGCAGTTGCCGGATGCCTTCCAGCGCCGCGTCATCGTAGACACCGGGATTTTCCGACAGGAGCTTCTTCGGCGTCAGATCGCCCGATGGAGCGCGGCCGATGATGTCGGTGAAGGTGCCGCCCCGGTCGACCCAGAAATCCCACTTGCCGCTGTTTTGTCCCGTCGCTGCCGACATGTTGGGCACTCCGCTCGTAATTTGATCAAACATCGATAATTTACCGATAGTTTATCAGCGTATTTGACGTTATGCAATTTTCGTGGAAGTCTTTGTTGCGTTCAAAAACGGGAGACTGATTGCATGAAGCCCATCACCCTTCTCACACCCTTGGCAGCCGCCGCATTGACCGCCGGGGTCATTACCGGGTCGCTGACCCTCGTCGGGACCGCCTCGGCGCAGACCGCCTGGGACCTGCCGACGCCCTATCCGGAAGGCAATTTCCACGAGCAGAACCTGAAGGCCTTCGCCGACGAGGTGAATGACAAGGCCGCCGACGCGGTGAAAATCACGCTTCACTACAATCAATCGCTGATCAAGCATCCCGACATCAAGAATTCGGTTCGCGACGGCATTGTGCCGGCCGGCGAACTGCTCGTCTCACGGCTGGAAAACGACAACCCGATCTTCGGCGCCGATTCAGTGCCGTTTCTCGCGACCAGCTACGACGCAGCCAGAAAGCTCTACGACGCGCAGAAGCCGTTGATGCAGCAGGCGCTCCAGAAGGAAGGCTTGAAGCTGCTTTATTCAGTGCCGTGGCCGCCGCAGGGTCTCTACACCAAGGACAAGGTCGACACGATCGCCGATCTGTCGGGCAAGAAGTTCCGGGCCTACAACAACTCGACCGAAGAGATCGCCAGCCTCGCCGGCATGATCCCGACGCAGATCGAGCAGTCGGACGTCGCGACAGCCTTTTCCACCGGCCGCGTCGAGGCGATGATGACCTCGCCCGCCACTGGTGTCGACGTGAAGGCGTGGGACTTCCTCAAGAACTATTACGTCCTCAACGCCTGGCTGCCGCGCAACATGGTGATCGTCAATCAGTCGGCCTTCGACGCCCTGCCGAAAGCGGCGCAGGACGTGATCACCGCCGCCGCCGCAACCGCCGAGACGAACGGCTGGAAGGCCTCCAAGGCGGAGACCGACAAGACCACGCAGGCGCTCAAGGACAATGGTATTGACGTCGCCGACCCGTCCGAGGACATGAAGGCCGGTTTCGAGAAGATCGGCGCCAAGATGACCGACGAGTGGGAGAAGAAGGCCGGCGAGCCGGGCAAGAAGATGCTCGAGGCCTATCGCAAGTAAGCGAAAAGCACTGACGGCACTTTACGTGGCTGCCGGAAGTGGCACCATTCCTCTCCCGCCTGCGGGAGAGGGTGGATGCGAGCGCGAGCGAGCAGACGGGTGAGGGCCTGAAGGGCGTAAAGTCTGAAATGATGGGCGCCCGTCTCGGAAACGCCGCGCTCTTCAAACCCTCATCCCCTGCCGGACCTTCTCCCGATTCGGGAAAAGAACGGTCACCGCGGATGCCGTGCCCTTTCTCGACCGTTCGACGCCAGCGCAATAATCACCATCTGCGAGGAAACCGCTGCCCATGCGCCGCGCTCTCGACGCCCTTTATTCGCTCTGCGCCGCGCTCGCGGCCATGTGTCTCGTCGCCATCGCCGCACTCGTGGCCGTTCAGGTCGGGGCGCGCCTGCTGGACACCGGGCTCGTCGCAATTGGCCAGGCGCCGACCGGCTTCAATGTGCCCTCACTCGCCGAGATCGGCGGCTATCTGCTGGCATCCGCGACGTTCCTGGCGCTGGCCGATACGCTGGCCAAGAACGTCCACATTCGCGTCGACCTCCTGACGACGCGGCTGCCGGAGAGGGCGCGGGTTGTCCTCGACGGTCTCGTCGCGCTGCTCGGCGCCGGCATCGCCGGTTTCGGCGCCTACGCCACCGGGGCGCTCGCCTTGAAGAGCTATTCCTACGGCGACGTCTCATACGGCACGGTGCCGGTGCCGCTGGCGCTGCCCGAGGCGACGCTTGCGCTTGGTCTCGGCGTCCTCGCCATCGCCCTTGTCGACGAGGCGGTGCGCGCCTTTTCCGGCGACGACCGAATTGTCGGCAGCGGGGAGGGGGTCTGATGAGCCTCTTCGAGATCTCGATGCTGCTCGTCGTCGTGCTGTTCGGCGCGCTGGCCTGCGGACTCTGGGTCGCGCTGGCCCTGACCTTGACGGCGCTGGCCGCGCTGATGACCCGGCCCGCGTTGCCCGACGCGCAGATCCTTGCGACCTCCTTCTGGTCGGCGTCGAATTCCTGGGACCTGACGGCCCTGCCGATGTTCATCTGGATGGGCGAGATCCTGTTCCGCTCGAAGCTGTCCGAAGACCTTTTCGCCGGCCTCGCGCCCCTGATGCGAAAGCTTCCCGGTCGCCTGATTCACGTCAACATCGTCGGTTGCGCCATCTTCGCGGCGATCTCAGGCTCTTCGGCCGCCACCACGCAGACGATCGGCAAGATTTCTCTCCCCGAGCTCAAGCAGCGCGGCTACGACCAGAAGATCGCCATGGGCTCGCTCGCCGGGTCCGGCACGCTCGGCCTTTTGATTCCCCCCTCGATCATCCTCATCGTCTACGGCGCGGCGGTGGAGGAATCGATCGCCCGGCTGTTCATCGCCGGCGTGATCCCGGGCCTGGTCCTCGGTCTTCTGTTCATGGGCTATGTGGCGATCGCCGCGACGCTGAAACCTTCGCTGATGCCTGCCGACGCCGATGTGCTGATCACCGAAAGCCGATTGCGCTCGATCGGCCGCATCGCCCCGACCATCCTGCTGATCGCCGGCGTGATCGGCTCGATCTATGGCGGCGTCGCTTCGCCGACAGAAGCCGCAGTGATCGGCGTCGTCCTGGCGCTGGTGATCGCACGGGCCCAGAACTCGCTCTCCTTTGCCAGCTTCAAGGATGGCTTGATGGCGGCGACGCGCGTTTCCGCGATGATTGCCTTCATCCTGGCGGGCGCTGCCCTCGTTACCACGGCCATGGCCTTCACCGGCCTGCCGCGGGAACTGGCCGCCTGGATCGGCTCGCTGGACCTTTCGCCCTACGCGCTGCTTTTCGCGCTCACCTTGTTCTTCATGGTGCTCGGCTGCTTTCTGGACGGCATCTCGATGGTTGTGCTGACGACCTCGGTGATCATGCCGCTGGTGACCCAGGCCGGTTTCGACCTCGTCTGGTTCGGCATCTATCTCGTCATCGTCGTCGAGATGGCGCAGATTACCCCGCCCGTCGGTTTCAACCTCTTCGTCATCCAGGGGCTCACCGGCCAGGACATCTTCAAGATTGCCGCCGCGACCTTTCCGTTCTTCCTGTTGCTCGCCCTGATGGTCGTCCTGCTGGCGGTTTTCCCCGACCTTGCGCTGTTTCTGCCTCGCACGATGTTTTCGGGAGGCTGAGCATGGCGGTGAAGGATGCGAAGGCCGAACCGGATGCAATGGCTGGCGCTGGCCAAACGGATGCCTTCGAAAGGCAGGCCGCGCCAAGATCATCGATCGGTCCGATCGTTTCCTCGGCCCATCTCGCCGACGGTGGACTGCCGGCGCTGTCGGAGGTCGAGTTCGGCCTGATCCTGGCTGGCCACGCCTTCGAGCGCTGGATGGTCCGCTGCATGACGGCAGCCGGCGAGCCCGGCCTGACGGCGACGGAAATTCTCGTCCTGCATACGGTGACACATCGCGCAAAGCCCAAGCGCCTCGCCGACATCTGCCTGGTCCTCGGCATCGAGGACACGCATCTGGCCACCTACGCCATCAAGAAGCTTGAAGCCCGCAGCCTCGTCGCCCGCGAAAAGGCCGGCAAGGAGCGACTGGTCTCGATAAC
>JBBSUS010000012.1:0-12618 GCA_038234195.1 Hyphomicrobiales bacterium
CTTTCAGGCCACGGCAGGGACCGAACGGTCAAACAATTCGCCTGACTTGAGCATGGTGTGCATGATCACGGCGAGCTTGCGCGCTACGGCCACGGCCGCCCGCTTGAAGCCGATTTTTGCCTTGAGCTTTAGCCCCCAGGTACGCAGCGCGCTGTCCGCCATCGTGCGTGTCAGAATCACCGTCGCCGCTTCGTACAAAAGTCCGCGCAGATGGTTGTCGCCGCGCCGGGAGATATGGCCGTCATAGTCGACTTCGCCCGACTGGTAACGCCTAGTGGTCAAACCCAGCCATGCCCCGACAGAGCGCGACTTGGCGAAGTTAGCTGGATCCTCGATCGCCGCCACAAAGAATGAGGCTGTCACCGCGCCAACGCCCGGGATCGACGTGAGCAACTGACATTTTTCACTCGCGCGCGCCGAGGCGACGAGCTGTTTGCTCAACTCAGCGGTACGGGCGCGCATGCTCCGCCAGGCCTCGAGCACCGGCAGGAGTATCCGCGCGAGCTCTGCATTGCTTCCCAGCAGGCGGCGGACATGGCCCTCGAACACGCGGCCGGCGCCTTTTGGAACGACCAACCCGAATGTTTTCATGAGGCCGCGGATCTGGTTCGACATCTGGGTTGTCGCCTTGAGCATCTGAGTACGTGCCGCAACCAGCGTGCGAACCAGCATGCTGTCGAAGCTTTTCACACGCACTTCGCGGTAAAAGCCGACCTCGCCAATATGCGCCAGTCCGTCCGCGTCGTTCGGGTCGGTCTTGTTCGGCGCCATATCGAGCGCCGCCTTGGCATGGCGGGCATCAATGCAAATCGCCGGCACACCTTCCGCTGTCAGCGCGTGATAGAACCAGATCGACAATGGCCCCGTCTCAAATACAACTCTCTTGGCTTCGGGCGCACGCTTGCGGATAACCTCCGCGATCAGTTTGGGATCCGACGGGCATTTGCCGCGCCAGATTCGCTTGCTGTCCTCGCGGACAGAGATGAATGTGTCTTTCAAAGACACGTCGAGACCGACAAACTGTTCCACGGTTGTCCTCCATTCGATGCTGGGGCCCGGTGTCACAATCGTGAGCCCGTATTTTCATCCTATTGGGGGGCAAACGCCTTTCCAACGCCGCTGCATTCGCGCCGGTGATCCCAGCCCCGCGATTACTCTATGTGTCCAATCGCACCCCGCCTGCCAGTCTCATCCCTCGCGGCGCAGGCCCTTGGCGCGCAACTCGTCGAGATAAGCCTGCCATCGCTCGTCCTTTTCGCGGCCGAGTTCGGCCAGATAGGTCCAGGTGAAGATGCCGGTGTCGTGGCCGTCGTCAAAGACGATCTTGACGGCGTAATGGCCGATCGGCAGCAGATCGCGGATTGTCACGTTGCGCTTGCCGCCGACGGTCTTGCGCTGCTCGGCTGAATGCCCCTGCACCTCTGCGGAGGGCGACAACACCCGAAGCATCTCGGCCGGCAGCTCGTCCTTCGCACCACCCGGCAGGACGACGATCAGGGTACGCCGATCGGCGGAAACGCGAATTTCCTCGGGTGTTGCGGCAGCATGGCTCATTTCAAACACCCGTCCCATCATGATTCGTCGCCGTGTCGTTTTCTGTGAACGCCGCGGCCATCGACCAATAGACGGCTGCCGCTTGACCCAGCCGCGCCTGCCTTCCACATTCGTCCCATGCATTACAAGCCATTCGTGGCCCGAAAGGCCAGTTGCTTATGACCATCATGACCCCGATCACCCCAGTCGCGACCGATGATGCCGCCTCGATCGGTTCGCCGATGATCGACCCGTTCGGCCGCACTATCGACTATCTACGGATTTCGGTGACCGATCGCTGCGATTTCCGTTGCGTCTATTGCATGGCCGAGGACATGACGTTCCTTCCGAAGCGCGATCTCCTGACGCTGGAAGAGCTCGATCGGCTGGCCAGCGCGTTTGTCACCAAGGGCGTGAGGAAGCTACGTCTGACCGGCGGCGAGCCTCTGGTGCGCAAGAACATCATGCATCTTGTCCGTTCGCTGTCGCGCCATCTCCAAACCGGCGCCCTCGAAGAGCTGACGCTGACGACGAACGGATCGCAGCTGGCTCGCTTTGCGGGTGAACTCGCCGAATGCGGCGTAAAGCGCCTGAATGTCTCGCTCGACACGCTCGATCCCGACAAGTTCAAGACCATCACCCGCTGGGGCGAACTCGACCGCGTCATGGGTGGCATTCGCGCCGCGCAGGCGGCGGGACTGAAGATCAAGCTCAACGCCGTGGCGCTGAAGGATTTCAACGAGGACGAAATTCCCGCGATGATCGAATGGGCCCATGGCGAGGGCATCGACTTCACGCTCATCGAGACGATGCCGCTTGGCGAGATCGACGAGGACCGCACCGACCGCTATCTGCCGCTCAGCCAGGTCCGGAATTCGCTGTCCGAGTTGTGGACGCTGAGCGACATTCCCTACAAGACTGGGGGTCCGGCGCGCTATGTAAAGGTCGAGGAAACCGGTGGCCGGCTTGGCTTCATCACTCCGATGACCCATAATTTCTGCGAAAGCTGCAACAGGGTTCGCGTCACCTGCACCGGAACGCTGTTCATGTGCCTCGGCCAGGAAGATGCCGCCGATCTGCGCTCTCCACTTCGGGCCAGCGAAGGCGACGAACTGCTGTCCGCCGCGATCGACGAAGCCATCGGCCGCAAGCCGAAGGGTCATGATTTCGTCATCGATCGCAACACCAAGACGCCGGCCGTCTCACGCCACATGAGCATGACCGGAGGATAGTCGGCATGGCACGCATGAAGACGTTTCTCGTTGTGGCAGCGTTGGCGGTCGCAGTCGCGATGGCGGGTGGAGCCGCATCGGCCGAAAGCCAGCATTATATCAACGAGCGCTACGGCACCTCCGCCACCTTTCCGCGCGACAAGTTCCCAAACGAGCTGCCGGCGCCGACCAACGGCGACGGGCTCGGCTGGGCAGCTGCGAACGGCGCCAACATCTTCATCTACGCGCGCCACGCCATGGGCGGCGAAACGCCCGCTTCTGTGATCGCCGACCGCAAGGCGGAGGACGGCGTGACCTACAAGGCGCATGGAAAGCGCTGGGCGGTGGTCTCCGGCTACCGGAACGGCAAGGTCTTCTACGAGCGCTACATCTTCCGCGGCGACCTGATCCATTCGATCTCGATTCGCTATCCCAAGAGCGCGCGTTCGACCTACGACAGGCTCGTCGGTCCGATCACCATGACGCTTCGGGGGCCGTCGCACGACTGATCGGTGGCTCGTGACTTGGAATTTCCGACCTGGGCTATTGGGCGGGGCCGCGCTCATTGAGCAGTGGGATCGGAAAGCTTCAAATATCAGGGCGCCACAGGGTGGCGTTTCCCGCACTGGCGTCGTAACAGGCGGCGTCTGCAACGCTGCCTTCCCGCAGGACGTCCTCCTTGCTCAGCGACAACGCCCGTGCGGCAATCTTCATGCTCATTTCGATGGGCGGCTTCGTGGTCAACGACACCTTCGTCAAGATTGTCTCGGAGGAGGTCAGTCCGGCGCAGATCATGGCGCTCAGGGGTGTCGCCGCTTCGGCCTTCGTGCTCATCATCGCCTGGCGCATGCACGCGGTGCGCTCGCTGACCGTCGCGCTGAAACCGCGACTGGTCCTGCGCACGGCTGCCGACATCGGCGCAACCGTCACCTACATCACCGCGCTGGCCCACATGCCGATCGCGAACGCCTCGGCCGTATTCCAGGCACTGCCCCTTGCCGTGACCGTCGGCGCAGCCGTGTTCTTGAAGGAGCCGGTCGGCTGGCGGCGATGGACGGCGATTGCGGCCGGATTTGCTGGCGTCATGATCATCGTGCGCCCCGGATCCGAGGGCTTCAATGCCTATTCCCTGTCGGTCCTCGGCTCCGTGGTTTTCTCGGCGATCCGAGACCTCGCCACGCGGGGCATGGACAAGAATATTCCGACCTTGTTCGTGGCCCTCACAACGGCCATCGCGGTGTCGATGACCGGTTGGTTGCTCATCCCGGCCTTCGGAGGTTGGCAGCCGGTCTCCGCCGCGTCCATGCTTTGCCTTCTGGCGGCGGCCGCAGCCGTTGCGCTGGGCTACGTGTTCATCGTGCTCGCCATGCGCGTTGGCGACATGGGTTTCGTGGCACCATTCCGCTATGCAATTCTCGTCTACGCGCTGGTTATCGGCTATGCCGTCTTCGGCGATCTTCCTTCGCCGCTGACAGTTCTGGGCGCCGGCCTGATCGTCGCCAGCGGAGGCTACACCTACTATCGCGAGCGCCGCATCGGCATCAGGCTGGCCTCTCCTGCCAAGACGCAGTTGCATTGATCCGCTGCGATTGCCCGTTCTTTGGCGCCGACCAGCGCAGCCTGATGTGGAATCCGCCGATGCCTCCGCACTGCTGTTGTTCCCTGATCCGTCGAAAACGTCCGTGAAACCGGCGGGCCTCATTCTTGCCGGCGGGCGCGGCACCAGAATGGGAGGCGAGCAGCCAAAGCCGCTCCGTCTTCTGTCCGGTCGGCCGATGGTGGCCCATGTCGCCGACCGTCTGCGCGGCGCCGTCGACCCGCTCCTTCTCAATGCCGGCGATGCGCCCGCTTACGAGATGTTCGGCTTGCGGGTCGTTCCTGACCTGCGGCCCGGCTTCCAGGGGCCGCTCGCCGGCATCGAGGCCGGCCTGGCACATCTGGCGCAGACCAATGGTCCTGCATGTCTCGTTTCGCTTCCGGGCGACACGCCGTTCCTGGCGCAGGACATCGTGCTGCACTTTCCAGATGCGGCCGACCGGCCGGCAGTCGCCAGACATCGCGGGCGGCTGCATCCAACCGTCGGCCTCTGGCCGGTCGACCTGCTCCCGGTCCTGTCGGCATGGCTCGACGACAGTCACGACAACAGTTCGATCCAGGTCTTTCTCTCGACAATCGCGTTCAGCGTGGTCGACGTTCCGGACGAGCCCGGGGCTCCGGGCGGCGATCCCTTCTTCAACGTCAATACCCCGGACGATCTGGCTGTCGCCGAACGGACATACCGAGGAAAAGCGAATTGACGATCGGGGCCTTGCCGCCGATACACGGTCGCTGTCGGACACGGCGAAGAGGACAGTTGCCACGGCAGGGCAAATAGTGGCAGCATCGCTGCGATATGAGGCATGCCTGACAAACGGGCGTTCGGCCCGGCCGTGCCTTCCCATCCAATGAGGTTTTCATGCGCTTCACCCGAATTTTCGCCCTTGCCGCGACTGTCGCGATCCTCGCGTCGGCCCCCGTTTCGGCCCAGGAAAGCGATTCCGGAAAGGATTGGTCGAAGGTCACGATCGGCACCGAGGGTGCCTATCCGCCGTTCAACTTCATCGATGCGTCGGGCAACCTGCAGGGCTTCGACGTGGACATCGCCAAGGCGCTCTGCGACCAGATGAAGGTCGAGTGCACCTTCGTCACACAGGACTGGGACGGCATTATCCCGGCCCTGCAGAACGGCAATTTCGACGCGATCGTCGCCTCCATGTCGATCACACCGGAACGCGAGCAGCAGATCGCCTTTTCCAACAAATACTACCAGACGCCGCCGGCCATCGCCGTGCCGAAGGATTCAAAGATCACCGAGGCGACCGACGAGGCCCTCAAGGGGAAGCAGATCGGCGCGCAGGTCTCGACGACCCATGCTCGCGCCGCGGCGGCGCTCTTTCCGGACGCCGAGATTCGCCTCTATCCGACCGCCGAGGAATACAAGCTCGACATCGAGAACGGCCGCCTCGACGCGGTCATGGATGACGTCGTGGTCCTGACCGAATGGACCAAGAGCAAGGAAGGCGACTGCTGCAAGATTCTTTCGACACTGAAGGCCGATCCGAAGATTTACGGCAAGGGCGTCGGCGTCGGAATGCGCAAGGGCGATGACAAGTTGAAGCAGATGTTCAACGACGCCATTGTCGCGATCCGCGCAAACGGCACCTACAAGAAGGTTCAGGACAAGTATTTCGACTTCGACGTCTACGGCGCCGATCCCTCGTAAGCGGATGATCGAGGGCTGGCCGCGCACCCGGTGCCGCCGGCCCTCCGTTTGCAAATCGCCAGACCTCTCGATGGAGTGCGCCGCCCTTGCGCCGACAGGACCTGAGTTTCCCCTGCCTGCCCTTGCCGGCGCGCTTCACTGCCTTGAATCGTCCATGAGCGACCGCAGACCATGAACGATTATCTGACGCTGCTCGGCTTCGGGCCGACCGGCTGGGGCGACGACATCCTGCGCGGTGCGCTGGTGACGGTCACCCTCTCTCTGGCGACCCTGCCGATCGGCCTCGTCGTCGGCTTTCTTCTCTCGCTCGCCAAGCAATCCGACGACCGGCTGCTGAACCTTTCGGCCAACATCTACACGACGATCTTCCGAGGACTGCCGGAACTTCTGACCCTGTTCCTCGTCTATTTCGTCGCCAATGGCGCGCTGAAATCGGCGACGGATGCGCTGGGCATACCGAACCTCGCACTGTCGAGCTTCGTCTCCGGCATGATCGCCCTCGGGTTCGTCTTCTCCGCCTTCGCCAGCGAAGTCTTCCTCTCCGCGTTCCGGGCGATCCCGCACGGCCAGCGCGAGGGTGGAGCGGCTTTGGGTCTTCGCAATTCGCGGATCATGCTCCTGGTCATCATCCCGCAATTAATTCGCATCTCTCTGCCGGGCCTCGCCAATCTGTGGATGAACCTCTTGAAGGACACCGCACTCGTCTCGGTCATCGGCTTGTCAGATACGCTTCGCCAGGCCGGCATTGCCGCCCGCGTCAGCCGCGAACCCTTCCTGTTCTTTGGTGCGGCGATCGTCGTCTATCTGGTCCTGACCGTCTTTTCCTCGATCGCCATCGGCAGCATCGACAATTGGACCAAGCGCGGCGAGGCTTCGCGATGAGCATCGCCGCCCTGCCCGCGCCGCCCGCAGAGAGGCGCCGCCAGAAGCTGGGTGGCATCGTCGCCATCACCGTCTGGATCGTCATCGCGCTCGCGATCGTCGCCTATGTGATCCGCGTCTGGGACCCGACCCTCTTCACCCGTTTCGGCCCAGCCTATCTGTCGGGGCTCTGGGTCACGGTGTCGCTCGTCGCGGTCTCGTTCGTCTGCGGGGCCATCATCTCGCTGCCCGTGGCGATCGGCCGGATGACGCACAACATAGTCGGGCGCACGGCCTCTTTCGCCTTCGTCTACTTCTTCCGCGGCACGCCGCTGATCGCCCAGATCTTCCTGGTCTATTACGGCTTCGGCCAGTTCCGCGGCTTCTTCGAATCCATCCACATGTGGTGGTTCTTCCGCGAGGCCTGGTCCTGCGCCCTGTTTTCGCTGGCGCTGAACACTGCCGCTTATCAGGCGGAGATCCTGCGCGGTGCGATCGAGAGCGTACCGAAGGGCCAATGGGAAAGCGGCTGGTCCATGGGGCTGACGCGGCCGGTGATCTTCTTCAAGATCATCCTGCCCCAGGCGATGATCGTCGCCCTGCGGCCCTATGCAAACGAGATCATCCTGATGATCAAGGCCTCGGCGATCGTCGCGATCATCACGGTCTACGACCTCTTCGGCGAGACCCGCCAAGCTTACTCGCGCACCTTCGACTTCCAGACCTATTTCTGGGCGGCCATACTCTATCTCGCCATCGTCGAAATCCTGCGCCGCCTGACGAACCTCGCCGAGCAACGGCTGACACTGCATTTGAAGCGGTAAGTTTCCAATTGTTCGCGGCCGGCTCATTTGAAACCGGGACGTTTTGGTCTAAGTCCGGTCTCGTCGAACAAGCGAGAGGGATCACGGTATGGCGAAGGTCGCATTCATTGGACTCGGGGTCATGGGCTATCCGATGGCCGGGCACCTGAAGAACAAGGGCGGCCACGACGTCACCGTGTTCAACCGCACGGAAAAGAAGGCCAAGGCCTGGGCCGACGAACATGGTGGCACGCACAAGACGACGCCGCGCGAGGCGGTGGACGGCGCCCAATTCGTCTTCATGTGCGTCGGCAATGACGACGACGTGCGCTCGGTGGTCTATGGCGACGACGGCATCCTCGCCGGTATGACCGCCGGTGCGACGCTCATCGACAACACCACCGATTCGGCGGAACTCGCCCGCGAGCTCGCTAAGGCCTGTTCGGAGAAGGGCTTCAAGTTCATCGACGCGCCTGTTTCCGGCGGTCAGGCTGGCGCCGAGAATGGTGCCCTCACCGTCATGTGCGGCGGGGCCGAAGCCGATTTCGCAGCGGCGAAGCCGATCATCGAGCCCTACGCCAAGATGGTCGGGCTGATGGGCGAGGCCGGTGCCGGCCAGCTAACCAAGATGATGAACCAGATCTGCATCGCCGGGCTCGTCCAGGGTCTCTCGGAGGCGATCGCCTTCGGCCAGAAATCCGGCCTCGACATCGAAAAGGTCGTCGGCGTCATCTCCAAGGGCGCCGCCGGCTCCTGGCAGATGGAAAACCGCCATAAGACGATGACCGCCGGCCAGTACGAACATGGGTTCGCCGTCGAATGGATGCGCAAGGACCTCGGCATCTGCCTCGCCGAGGCCAAGCGCAATGGCGCCAGCCTGCCGGTCACCGCCCTCGTCGACCAGTTCTACGCCGAGGTCGAGGCCATGGGCGGCAAGCGCTGGGACACCTCGGCGCTCCTGGCGCGGCTGAACCGGTAGGACGACGCGAGGCGAGCTGTGTTTCGATTGGAGGACCGACACAGCCGGCTCATAAAACCCATCGGAAGGCGCGGCACAGGTTTGATGTTGCGTTCGCCTCGTACCAGCGACCATGGGCAATAATCACTCGCTCGGGTTGCCATTCCAGCATCTGGAGAACCGCCTCCCGCAAGGCGCGGCGGTGGCGCAGGAAGGTCAGCCTCATGTCGACCGGCGCCTTTCCGTCCGGGTCGACGCAGCCGGCAAGCCGGACCGCCTGCCGGAAAGCCCAGGAGCGTATTCGCTGCGGCTCGAAGTTTTCGATGAGATCGGTCAGAATGAGCGTGCGGCTGGCGCGATGAAAGAAGACGACCTCGCTGAAGAGATCGCCCGCAACGGTGATCTGCGCGATCTCCTCCGCCCAGGCTTCGGATGTGGCCGAGACGAGCGGACGTCCTGGCGGAAGCGGACGTTTGGCGGCCTTCGGCAATCCCGGCGCCAGATGCACGTCGGCGCTCTTGAAAATGTCTGCCCAAGCGGCGACCCACCAATAGTGGAGACGATTCGGCGCTACGATATGGCGCACCGGGCCAAGATCGCTGACCGCGTCGACGAGATCGCCTGTGGGCTCGATAGGTGAGTGCAACCAGAGCGACCCGTCACGAAGCCGCACGACGGTCATGCGCGTCGGGAACGGCATATGGAAACCGAGATAACGAAATTCGATCTCCGGCCCATCTACAACCCAAATTTCGGGCGCAACGTATTTGAGCACCCACAGCGGTCGATAGGTATCGAGCGAATGTTCGGACGTCATTCGGCAACGCCTCCTTTAGATCATTCGGATCGGCGGATACGCGGCCGTCAGTCTCCCCGCGGTTCCTTGTCGAGCACCATGTAGTCGAGCGGCATCTCGGTCGTGTACTTGATCTGCTCCATGGCGAAGGATGAGGAGACGTCGCGGATTTCGATCTTGGCGATCATCCGCTTGTAGAAGGCGTCGTAAGCGGCGATGTCCGGCACCACGACGCGCAGCAGATAGTCGACGTCGCCGCTCATGCGGTAGAACTCGATGACCTCGGGAAACTCGGCGATCACCTCGGAAAAGCGCTTCAACCATTCGGTCGAATGTGAGTTGGTGCGGATCGAGACGAAGACGGTGACACGCGCATTGACCCTGACCGGATCGAGAATGGCGACGCGCCGCTTGATGACGCCTTCTTCCTCGAGCTTCTGGATCCGCCGCCAGCAGGGCGTCGTCGACAGGCCGACACGCTTGGCGACGTCGGCGACGGCCAGCGTCGCGTCCTCCTGCAAAAGCCGCAGAATCTTCTTGTCCAGCCTGTCCATCGCCGCCTCACTCCATCCGCATTCCGTCTCGCGCTGGCTTACATGAACGATGACGCTCTCGGTAGGGCGACCGTCAGACCAAAGCTGCGACCCGGCGCCGAAGTTCCGGCAACAGGTCCTCGGCAAACCATGGGTTCCGCTTCAGCCAGCCATTGTTGCGCCAGGACGGGTGCGGCAGGGGAACGACTGGTGCGAAGCGACCTCTGCCGCGGGGGCTCATTGAGGCCACGTCGCCGATATCCGTCGCATCGGTTTGCGTTCCGTTGAGCACCGAGCGCCAGTCGGCGACGGTTTCGGTCAGGTTCGGCCGCAGGCCGCCCACACCGTTGCCGAGGATATGGAAGCGCTGCGCGTAAAGCCCGATCGCCAGCACAAGCTCGACCTGCGGCATCGCCGCCATCACGCGCGCATGCCAGGTCATCGAGCATTCCGTTCGGGGTGGCTTGTCACCGCCCTTTGCGTCCGTCCCGGGGAAGCAGAATCCCATCGGCAGGATCGCCAATTTGTCGGGGTCGTAGAAGATCGTCTCGTCGATGCCGAGCCAGTCACGCAGGCGAACGCCGGATGGGTCGTTGAAGGGCTTCGTCGTCTTGTCGGCGAGATTTCCAGGCGCTTGCCCAGCAATCAGCAGCCGGGCCTTTGACGAGATCGACAGCACCGGGTTGGGCTCGATCGGCAGCGGCGGGCCGAGCGGTGCGTCCCGACAGATTCGGCATTGTCGGATCGTCGCGTAGAGTTGTTCGGGTGTTTCCGCCGAAGCGATCCTTGCCATCTCTGCGCGACTGCTCCTCAAGCCTTTGCGCTGGGCCGCGCCGAAATCGCCCCGTGCCAGCGCCTGACGTTTTCCAGATGTTCCGGGAGCTGAATCTTTGCCGGCTTCATAAAGTCGATGCCGATCAGGCCGCTGATATCGGCAACGCTGTATTCGGCGCCCGCCGCGAACTCGTTGCCGGCCAGATGCTTGTCGAAGAATTCGAGAAACTTCAGCGCCTTGTTGCGATTCTCGACGCCCCAGGCCTCGATCTGCGGCACCTCCCAGGTCGCCATCGCGGGATGGGTGTGGCGGAAGGCCGAGGCGACGGCATTGAGGAAGTTCAGTTCCAGCCGGCGGTTCCACATCTCCACGTTCGCCTGGCCGAGCGCACCGTTGCCGAACAGCGCCGGCTCAGGATGCAACACTTCGAAATAGCGGCAGATGGCAATCGATTCGGTCAGCACCGTGCCATCGTCGAGTTCGAGAACCGGCAGGCGTTGCAGCGGGTTGCGATCGGTGATCGCCTCGGACTTGTGGCCCAGCGAGGCCATGTCGACCGGCTCAATCGGCACCTCGATGCCCTTTTCGGCCAGAAAAACGCGCACGCGGCGCGGATTGGGGGCCTTGCCGCCGTCGAAGAGCTTCATGCCTCATCCTCCCAGACCGATTCACCGGATGGTCTTAAGCCACGGGCATCGCTGCCGACAAGGGTTCGACTGATCGCCAAGTACCGATCGACCCATTTCCCCCGTCCCCAGGAAAATCGGCTTTTTCGCTATTTCTTAAGGCACTTTTTTAAACTTCTCGAAAGAAGATGGCGTGTCGACAGTGTCCCCAGGCGATCGAACGCGTTCATGTCCATCGCAGTCTCAGAGCCCTTTGCCCATTCCGGGAGCGAGAAGAGCCGCCCCAGGCGCGGCGACCTCGCGCGCACGCTGCAGGCGGCGCGGGACAAGCTGTCGGCACGCGGCGGCATGGGCCCTCATTTCGAGCGCGAAATTCTCGCGCAGCACGCGACGGCCCTGCAAGGCGCGGCGATTCTCCTGCCCCTTCCGGTCATCTTCACCGGGTTCGGACTATCCGTGTTCACCGGCGCGATGCCGGCGATGCTTTGGACAGCCCTTGCACTGTCGAGCTTTCTGATCCTGGTGCTGGCTGCGCGACGGTTTACCGCCAAGGCTCAGGATCTGCGTACCGCCCCGCATCTCGACATCGCTGGTTGGACCTGGATTTTCCTCGGCGGCCACGTGCTGGTCGGCCTGCCATGGGCGTATCTGGCAACGCTCGCCTGCGCCGATTGCGGCATCCTGCGCTTCGACATCTTCCAGTTCACGGTGATTTTCCTGGCGATCGCGATGATTGCCATGGTCTCATCTTCCTTGCGGCTGGTCGTGCCGATCACCTTCCTGCCGACCGTCGCGGTTCTCGGTCTTGCGATTGCCGACAACGCGCAACCGGTCCTCGGCGCGATGAACGGCGTGCTGATCGGCGCCGTACCCTTTTTCGCCGTCGTGGCGGAGACCCTGCGCCGCAGCGCGATTCATCGACTCAAGCACCAGGCGGAAAAGGACGAACTTATCGCTGAGCTCGAGGTGGCGCGGGTCATCTCCGACGAGGCCCGACACCGGGCGGAAGAGGCCAATGCGGCCAAGTCCCGGTTCCTGGCGACCATGAGCCACGAGTTGCGCACACCTCTCAACGCGATTCTGGGATTTTCCGAGGTGATCGGCAACGAGATCCTGGGGCCGATCGGAAATGCCGCCTACAAGGAATATATCGACGACATCCACCAGTCAGGGCAGCATTTGCTCGGCCTGATCAACGAGATTCTCGACCTCTCGCGGATCGAGGCCGGTCGCTACAGCCTGAACGAGGAAGCCGTCGAC
>JBBSUS010000013.1:0-12610 GCA_038234195.1 Hyphomicrobiales bacterium
CGCGCTGACGATCGCCTGCGAAACAGGAGCAGTCCGCATTCTCGAACTGCAGCGCGCGGGCGGCAAGCCGATGCGGACTGGCGATCATTTACGCGGCACTCCACTGCCCAGTGGAACGCAGATTGGAACGCGGATCGGGGACGTCTGATGCCGCGATACAAGCTCACCATCGAATATGACGGCAAGCCCTATTGCGGGTGGCAGCGGCAGAACGACCATCCCTCGGTTCAGGAGGCGATCGAGACGGCGATCGCCGGCTTCTCCGGCGAGGCGGCCTCGCTGTTCGGCGCGGGGCGAACCGACACCGGTGTCCATGCGACCGGCCAGGTGGCGCATGTCGATCTCATCCGCGCCTGGCCGAGCGATGTCATCCGCGAAGCGTTGAACGCGCATCTGCGTGACGAAGCCATCGCCATCCTTGCCGTCGAGCCGGCACCCGCCGATTTCGACGCGCGGTTTTCGGCCCGCAAGCGCCATTATCTCTACCGCCTCTTCAATCGCCGCCCGCCCCCGGCGCTGCTGGCCGGCCAGGTCTGGTGGGTGTCAAAGCCGCTCGATGTGTCAGCGATGCACGATGCGGCGCAGCGCCTCGTGGGGACCCACGATTTCGACACCTTCCGCTCGGCCCATTGCCAGGCGAAGAACCCGATCCGCACGCTGGAACTCCTCGATGTGACGAAGGCTGAGGGCGACGAGATCCATCTTCACGCCATGGCGCAGTCCTTCCTGCACAACCAGATCCGGTCGCTGGCCGGAACGCTGAAGCTGGTCGGCGAAGGCCGCTGGAGCGCCGATGATGTGACGTCTGCCCTGAAATCCCGCGACCGAAAACGCTGCGGCCCGGTGGCGCCGCCGGACGGGCTCTATCTCACGCAGATCGAATATGGCGACGCGCCGAAGCGGACGCTGCCGCGCTATCCGGCCCTCGGCGCCGACGACGACGCCGCATAGGCACGAGCCTCAGGTCACATCAGCCGGACGCCGGTAACGTCCATGACCGCGCCGTAGCTCATCAGCGAAGCGACGATCATCAGGACGGTGATCGCAGCTGCGCCCATAAGGTCCTTGCCTGTCGCAAAGAAGATCAGCCGAACAGTCAGCGCGATCGAGGCGATGGTGACGAGAACGCCGAGCAGTGCCATCGCACCGCCCGGCCCGAACATCAGGATCAGCAGCCAATAGGGCGCAAACACCCAGGAGAGCAGCGCCCCGCCCCAATTCGTCGCGACGATCACGGGCACGACCTTCTTGGCGTAACCGACCCGGCGCGCGACGAGTATCAAGACGAAGATCGGCAGCACCCAAGCGAGCAGGTCGGCGATGATGTGAGCGCCGTAGATCGTCATCGCACCGGCCTCGCCCACCGGGTCCTGGCGCTCGACGCCCTCGAATTCGATCCAGGAGAGCGCCATCGGCGGCAGCGCGACGAGGATCGCCGAGAAGGACTGCCAGAAGCCATCGGCCGACATGTCGAGCCGACGAAGCCCCTCGCTGCGGCCCGACATCAACAGGGCGGCACCGGAGAAATAATTGAGGATCGTGTCGAGCGACGGCACGAGATCAGGCGTGGGCGGCAAACCAGCCGGCGATGAAGGCTTCATAGATCCTCGTCAAATCCTGAAGGTCGGAAAGCGGCACACGCTCATTGGCCATGTGCATGGTCTTGCCCACAAGCCCAAATTCCACAACGGGGCAATAATCCTTGATGAAGCGAGCGTCGGAGGTGCCGCCGGAGGTCGAGAGTTCCGGGGTTTGCCCTGTCACGCCCACGACCGCCGCGGTGAGAGCCTGCGTCAATGGGTCGTCGCGCGTCAAGAAGGCTTCGGCGGGTCGCTCGCGCCAGAACACCTCGACTTGGGCAGCCTCTCGGCCCTCGCGGAAGCGGCCGGACTTGGCCGCCCCTTCGATGCGACGGATGAGTTCGGCCTTGAGACTGTCAGGCGTCCACAGGTCGCAAAAACGGACATTGCAGAACAGCCTCGCCCGCATCGCGATGACGTTGACCGAAGGGTTGCCGGTGTCGATCGAGGTGATCTCGAGATTGGAGGCAGGGAAGCGCTCCGTGCCTGCGTCGAGCGGCTCGGCCATCAGCGCCTCGGCGATGGCGGTGATCGTGCGCAGCGGGTTGTCGGCAAGATGCGGATAGGCGACGTGACCCTGGACACCGGTAACACGGATTTCCGCCGAGAGCGAGCCGCGCCGGCCGATCTTGATCATGTCGCCGAGCCGCTTCGGATTGGTCGGCTCGCCGACGAGGCACGAGTCGAAGCGCTCGCCCCGGTGCTTGGCCCATTCGAGCAGCTTCACCGTGCCGTTGACGGCCGGCCCCTCCTCGTCGCCGGTGATCAGCAGCGAGACCTGGCCGGCATTCGCCCCCGAAGTTCCGGCCACTCTGGTCCGGGCATAGGCGGCGATGAAGGCGGCGATACCGCCCTTCATGTCGACGGCGCCACGGCCGTAGAGCTCGCCGTCGACGATCGCCGCCGAGAACGGACCCTCGTGCCAGTCGGCGGCCTCGCCGGGGGGAACGACATCGGTGTGGCCGGCAAAGACGAGATGCGGACCGCTTGTCCCGGCCCGGGCGAAGAGATTCTCGACATCCGGCGTGCCGTCGTCGGAAAACACCGGCCGCTCGACCCGAAAACCGAGCGGCTCGAGGATCGTCTCCAGCGTCGAGAGCGCCCCGCCTTCGTCCGGCGTCACCGACGCGCAGCGGATCAGGGCCGCAAGAACGGCGACAGGGTCGGTGGCGTCGAGAGCAGCCGCGGTGTCGCCAACTAAGGGCGCGTGAAAAGCGTTTTCCAAGTCGTGTGTCATGGCGTCGAGGAATAGCCCGGAATGATACCGCAGCGCCACACCATGAGGGCCGTCGTCGACCATTGGCGAACTCGTCCACCGCACATGGCGCGAGCGCCACCTTTCTGCCGCCTTTCGTGAACAGATCGTAACGTCGAGGGACGCCGAATTACCGGCTGTAGAGATGATTTAAGGGACAACATGGCCGCCAGGCATTTCGCCGCGTCGCATCGCGCCTGTCTTCCTCAACGTCGGCGTGTTGCTCCGATCTGTGGCGCCCTCGCCCTTCTCGCCGCAACGGCGACGTTGAGCGGCTGCATTGCAGACGGCCCGGATGGCTCGCCCCTGGCTCCGAACGTCACATCGGCCTCTGCGGCGACCCCCGCGGAATCTGACGCCGCAAAGCAGGCGCTCACCACCGGGGTGACGCCCTCGAAGAGCGACGTGAAGATCGCAGCCCGCGAAGCGCGGCAGGCCAGGCAATCCGGCACGATTTCCGGCAGCGCCGCGATCGACCGGATGATCGAGCAGCATGCGCGCGAAAACGGGCTGCCGCCGGCGCTCGCCTATGCGGTGGTGCGCGTCGAAAGCCGTTACAATCCGCGCGCCCGCGGTGGCGGCGCATTGGGGCTGAGCCAGATCAAGCCCGCCACGGCTCGCTCGCTCGGGTTTTCCGGCCCCACCTCGGCGCTCTTCGACGCCGACACCAACCTCACCTATGGCATGAAGTACCTCAAGGGTGCCTGGGAACAGGGCGGCCACGACGTCTGCAGGGCGTCGATGAAATACAAGGGCGGCCACCGCACGACGCGCATGACCTCGGCGGCGCTGCGCTATTGCTCGGCGGTCAAGGCGCATATGGCCGAAGTGATGCGCCAGCGCAGTCGCAGGCCGGGAGGCGCGACAGAGCCAGAGGAAAAGGGCCTGATCGAAACGCTGGTCGCGACGGTGGCGCCGGATGATGCAACTTCAGGCACCCGGACAGAAAAGGCTGCGCGGACGCCAACCCTTTCGGCTTTCGCCTCGCACAAGAACGCCAAGATACATGCGTCCAACGGCTCACTGCTTCAAGCGTCAGCGAAGGCGGACGAGGCCGCGACCGCGAAGATGACCCCGGAGCAGGCCGCAGCGGTCGCCGAAGTCGAAGCAGCTCCGGCTGCGATCGCGGTGCGCGGTCCCCGCGCCAAGACCAATACCTCTTCGCGCTCGCGGTCGACTTCGTCCGTCCCGGCAGCGGCACCGACGCCCACCCCCGCAGACGACGGCAGCGACAAGGCCGATTCCCGCATTGCCGACGCCTTCAACTGAGCCGCAGCGCTTGCCGCGTTTCAGCCGCTCTTGCGGTCGGTGACGACGAGCATCGGCCCCAGCCGGTCGCGGCGATAGTCGATGCCGCCTTCGGGATAATAGAAGCTCGAAATGTGCCCGTCGAAGAACAGCGCGTTCCGACAGTTCAATCGGTCGCGGAAGAACACGGCGAAATCCCAGAAATTGACCGGCTGACGCGACAGCACGAGATGCACCACGCGGCCATCCGCGCTGGCGCAGACGCCATTGCGGACGTAACGGCTGTCGGAGCCGTCGATGAAACGCGGGTGCAGCTTGCCGTCGATCAACAGCATCGGGCCGGATTGGGTCGCGAGTTCGGGGGCATGGGCGCGCCCGAGATAACGGCCGGTCTCCATGACCTGCGCCTTGCCGTTCTCGATGAAGAAGATGCCGTTCGGCTGGAGCGAGAAATTGCCGCTGCCGGTGCCGCGCACCGCGTCTTTCAGGCGCCGACGATCCTGAACGGCAAGCCCGACCGGCCGGCGGTCCTCGTGATACATGCCGCCATTCATGATCAGCCGGACCGGCTGCCCTTCGACACTGGCGGCGGCCTTTTCGAAGGTCTCGTAAGGGACGCCGCCCGCGTCCTCGGCCCGCAGCACGAGATCGTCGCGATCGAGCGGCACATCGCAGACGATGTAGTCGACACCGCCGGCAATCTCGGTCCGGCACAGGCCCCGATGGCCGTCGGGCAGCGCCGGCACGGACTGGAACAGGCCGAACAGGCCTCCGGCAGCAAGCAGCGGCAGGGCCAGGGTGGAGCGCAGGGTCGCCATTCGGTGGGCTCCTTTCGATGCAGTTGTCGCGCGAACCAGTCGCGAGGTCATGCGTCGTGATCACGATCGGGGTCGAAGCAACCCCCACGGCGTTCTTCTCCCGCGTGCGGGAGAAGTGCCGGCAGGCGATGAGGGTGTTCGGCGCCACGGTGCCAGGACCTGGGATCTCGTGCCAAATGCCCTCATCCGGCCCTTCGGGCCACCTTCTCCTGCAAGCGGGAGACGAATGGCGCCTTCTCCGGCTGCGATCGGCCTTCGCCAGCGGACCTGCCGTCCCTCAGTTGCGCAAGAGCTCGTTGACGGACGTTTTCGAGCGGGTCTTCTCGTCGACGCGCTTGACGATCACGGCGCAGTAGAGGCCGGGGCCGGGCTCGCCGTTCGGCATGGCCTTACCGGGCAGCGACCCCGCCACGACGACCGAATAGGGCGGCACCTCGCCATAGGAGATGGCGCCAGTGGTGCGGTCGACGATCTTGGTCGACTGGCCGATGAAGACGCCCATGCCGAGCACGGAGCCCTCACGCACGATACAGCCCTCGACGACCTCCGAGCGCGCGCCGATGAAGCAATGGTCCTCGATGATTGTCGGGCCGGCCTGCATCGGCTCCAGCACGCCGCCGATGCCGACGCCGCCAGACAGATGCACGTGCTTGCCGATCTGGGCGCAGGAGCCGACGCTCGCCCAGGTGTCGACCATCGTGCCCTCGTCCACGTAGGCCCCGAGATTGACGAAGGACGGCATCAGGACGACGTTTTTGGCGATGTAGGCCGAACGACGGGCGATGGCGCCCGGCACGGCGCGAAGGCCGGCCTCACGAAAGCGGTCCTCCCCCCAGCCGGCAAATTTCGACGGCACCTTGTCCCACCAGGCAGAACCACCGGGGCCGCCGGCGATCGTCTCCATGTCGTTGAGGCGAAACGACAGAAGCACGGACTTCTTCAGCCATTGATGCACCGTCCATGTCCCGTCGTCCCCGCGGGTCGCCACACGCGCCTCGCCCGCATCGAGAAGGTCCAGCGACGCTTCGACCGCCTCGCGAACCTCGCCCCTGGTCGCGGTCGAGATCGTGTCGCGTTCGTCGAAGGCGCGTTCGATGGTTAATTCGAGGGCGGCGCGGTCGGGCGCGGTCATCGGCTGGACTCCTGGCTTTTCGGATTGATTCTTGCGGAAAAACAAGGTGACAAGCGCCCTGTTCAAATCGGCGCGGACCCTAGTTGATGGCCTGGAACCGGTCAATCAACGCGGACGCGACGACCGGAACCGAACAGGCGCAGCGCCGCGCAAGTGGCAGGCAAGAGGCATGGCGTGACAGACGAGAACACCCGCGACCAACACGGCTGGGACCCGTTTCCCAGTTCCAGGCGGGACAAGGAGATCGAAGAGGCCAAGCCGCAGACGCCGCAGGCCCTGTCCCCGACCTATCGCCTAGCCTACGCCGACGACGATTTCCTGACCAGCGAGGAAACCCGTGGGATCAGGCTGCAGCTCGAACTCGCCAAGCCCGAGCTGGCACTGAACGCCGCCGGCATCCTGTCGACGGTCGTGCTTTTCGGTGGCGCGCGTATCCCCGAGCCGGGCGGCGAGGCCTGGGCGGCGCGCAATCCGGAGCAAAAGGTCAATCTGGAGGCGAACGCGCATTTCTACGAGGACGCCCGCCAGTTCGCCCGTCTCGCCTCGCAGCATTCGGCAAATTCCTCGGGCGGCAAGGAATTCGTCATCGTCACCGGCGGCGGCCCCGGCGTGATGGAGGCCGGGAACCGCGGCGCTTGCGACGTCGGTGCGAAATCCATCGCACTCAACGTCACCCTGCCCCACGAGCAGACTCCCAACCGCTTCGCGACGCCGGAGCTCTGCTTCAAGTTCCACTATTTCGCGATCCGCAAGATGCACTTTCTCCTGCGGGCCAAGGCCATGGCGATCTTCCCCGGCGGCTTTGGAACGATGGACGAGTTGTTTGAGGCACTGACGCTGATCCAGACGAAACGGATGCAGCGCATCCCGGTCATCCTGTTCGGCGAGGCGTTCTGGAGACGGGTGCTCGATCTCGAATTCCTGGCCGAGCAGGGCACGATCGCGCCGAGCGACCTCGACCTCATCACCTTCGCCGATACGGCCGAAGCCGGCTGGGACGCGATCAAAAGCTTCTATGAATTCTAGAAGGCCGCAGCCAGCCGGCTCAGTTTGCCGGTTGGCCACCGGACATGCCCTGTCCCTGGACATGTGACTTGCCGGCATCACCCATCGACGCACGCAACGCGGCGCAATGGTCGGAAACGTCGTTGCGAGGTGTGAAGATGGTGAAATCGTAAGGCGCCGGTGCGCCTGCACTCAGGCCATAATCGCCCGGGCGATCTTCGTTCTGCGCGACCTCGACCATCTGCACGGCGACCGATTTTCCGGAAGGATCGCGCTTGGCGAGAACCGCGGGCACGCCGCGGTCGGTGCGGGCATGCCCTGAACCGGAGACGAGGATGGCGCTACCCGTCGCCTTCGAGGCCTTGATCAACGCGTCGGCGAGTTCGCCGTCGCGGGCACGTTGCACGAGGCCCATCGGCACGATGGCGCCCTCGGGCATCAGGCCGCAATGCGCCTCGCGGATCTGGTTCGACAGGTCCTTCGTTTCGGCCGCCGACAGCGGAGCGTCGAGACCAAGGCGCTCGACATCCTCTGAAGACAGCGCAGAGACGCCATCCCTGGCGATGGCACCGATGACCGAATTGTCGAGATCGCCGGCACGGATCGGAAGATCGTCATCAAGCGCGGCCTCGAAGATCGGCCGGTAGATCGAGAAATCCGGCCAGCCGCGCTCGGACCATTTGAGGCTGTCGGCCAGCGCTTCCAGATCCTTGTTCTCGGAGGCCTCGAAGGCGGCCAGCGTGTCGGCGTATTTCTGCGGGATCATCTCGAAGACAACCGAGGATTTGTGCCCGAGCTTGGCGAGACCGCCGATAATGTCGGCCTGAATGCGGTGGTGGTCCGGATTGTCGTGAATCTCGCCGAGCAGCAGGTAGCGCGAGCCTTCAGCCGCGCCCATCATCGCGTCCTCGCTCGACCGCTTGCCGTCGGCGGTGAAGACGTTGCCGACCAGCGGATTGTCGGCGAAATGCGTGGACTGCCAGGCTCGGCCGTCGAGCACGTTGGAGACGTCGTGCCCCTCCGCATCGCCCGCCTGTCCATCATCAGCTTCGGGGTCGACAGGTTTCGCGCCAAGCCCCGGCGCCTTCGCGGACATCACAACCTGACGAAGGACTGCCGTGTTCGTGGAGCTTGGTTTCGCAGGATGGGCCCGAGCTTGCGCGAGCATGTCGGACGCCGCCAGAACAGCGCGGCTTCCGAGCGACGTCCCAGCCGAAAAGGCTACGGCGCCCGAAACGCGGAGAGGCCCGCTGGCGCTGGCTCCCGAAGCTGACCGGTCGCCATGCGAACGAATTCCGTCGGACAGGCTGTCGGCGATTCCATCGCCGTCGTCGTCAAAGGGCTCGACGGTTGCGACCGCAACGTCGGAGAATGCGTTGTCGCCATTCTTGCGGTAGGCGACTCCGATGCGTCTATCCGGCGATGGCGGGACGAACTCGACCATCTGCGTCTGCGCGCCGACCTTCGGCGCCTGCGATGCGACCAGATCGGTCGTCTTCGCGACGGCAAAACCGAAGCCTGTCAGGATCATGATGCCGGACGGAATCCAGACGTAGGACTTCAAGGCTTTCCCCCAAAAGCGCGACAGCGACCCTCGAAACGAATCCGCCGCCTTTCGCACCGAGTGTTCGGGCCTTCATGTGGCAAAACTATTGCAGCCCTGTCGCTTTCGGCCGATTTCCGCGAAAAAGCCGATCTGATCACGAGAATATTAAGGCTTTGTCGATCGCGGGCGCGATTCGACGCAAACAGGCTGCGGAACCAATTCCAGCGAGCCGGACACAGGGAACGGGGGCTCGCGCGTCGAACGACATACGTTTGCGGACACCTCGGTCAAACCATCACCCGAAAGATCAGAGGCGGCCGAGCTTCGAGAGGGGCGATGGGAAAGGCGGGCGGTCCGATTTTCGTCCGGACCGCCCGGTCGCCTCCCCAGGCAACTCCCGCCGCGTGGCAGACCGAATCTCTTCGTCCGCTCTCCTCGGGTACCGCAGGACGAAATCTAACTTTGCGCGGTGGGCGGCGATAGACACTAGCCGCAACAACCCAAAGCTTTTGACAAGGATCGTCACCAAATCCTTAAATCACCTGTGGATGACCAACAGACGCCGGGAGCCCCTCACTTGAGCGCCTTGGCCAGCGCCCGCGTCGGCCAGCAGGTTTGCGCCATTGCTGCCTTGGCTTCGTAGTCGCCGATCGCCCGCCGCGTCTTGAAGCCGGCAAGGCCATCGGCACCGCCGACATCATAGCCCTTGCCTTCGAGCTTTTTCTGCATGCGCGCGACATCGCCGCGGGTCAGCCCGTCGGTCTTCGGCCAAGCCCCCTTCAGCGGGCCCGCCCCTCGCATCAGGTCGGCCACGTGACCGACGAAGAGGGCGTAGAGATCGGAGTTGTTGTAGTCCTTGATGACGTAGAAATTCGGCGTCGCCACGAAAGCCGGGCCAAAACGCCCGGCCGGCATCATCAGATGGCCGGACTTTTTCAGTTCGGATGCCGGAAAGGCTTGGCCTGACAAGCGGGTTACCCCTTCGGCGACGAAGGCCGCGATCGGCTCGCCGCGATCCGGGCCCTCAATGGCGCAAGACACCGTCTTGGGCACATTCGCCTCGTACCCCCAGGGCCGCCCGGCCACCCAGCCCGCTTGCTGAAGATAATGGGCGATCGAGGCGAGCGTATCCGGCACCGAATTCCAGATATCGGTCTTGCCGTCGCCGTCGAAATCGACCGCCAGCGACAAAAATTTCGACGGCATGAACTGCGGTTGCCCGAGCGCGCCGGCCCAGGAGGATTTCATCTGCGACACATCCAGATGGCCCTCGGCGACGACCTGCAACGCTGCGATCAGTTCGGCCCGAAACAGCGCCTTGCGCCGCGACAGATAGGCCTTGGTGCCGAGGACCTCGAAGGCGTTTTCGGGAATCTTCGCCGATCCGAAGGCCGATTCGCGGCCCCAGATCGCCACGATGATCGCCGCCGGCACGCCGTAGCGCTTCTCGATCCGATCGAGCACCGGCTTGTATCTGATCAGCAGCTTCCGCCCGGCCGCCGCATTGGCCGCGACGGCACGTTCGGAGAGATAGTCCGATCCATTCTTGAACTCGGCCTGGAAATTCGTCTCGGCGACAGTCGGCTTGCCGGGCAGTTGCAGGTCCGGCAGCGAAAGATTGAGCGACACGCCCTTGAAGGCGGCGTCGAAGGTCGCGCGCGACACGCCCTTCATCTTGGCCGCCGGCCAGATGTCGGCCTCCAGGAAGCGATGGAAGCCATCGTTCAGAGTGTCGGCGCGGGCCGCGACGGGGCCGACCAAGATGCAGGCCAAGACTGCAAGGATAGCGGTGCGCAGGCGACGGTCGAAGGAACTCGGCGTAACGGGAAGCGATTGCAACTCGGTCTCCTATGATCGCGAAGCGCAGGCAGCAGGTGCTCACGAGGGGGCAAGACATCGACGTTCAAAGTCGCAAGCGACGAAGGCTGCTTTGATGCACGAGCGCCAGAATGGTGACCGCGGCATCGTCGATTTCGTATAGCACTGCGTGCGATCGATCTTCGTGAAGCCGAACATCGGGCATGATGTTCGGCACGAGCCGACCCATTCTCGGCTGCTGCGCGATCAAATCAAATGTGTGCTCGAGACCTGAGATATAACGATCGGTTCGCTGGTCGCCGAAGCGCTGATCGCCGAACAGAATGATTTCCAACAGATCAAGTTCGGCCCGCACGCTCGGGCGCCATTCAGTGACGATCGTCCATGAAACGATCGGCGCCGGCACGCGCGACGGCTTTGATTTCCGCGGTCGACCGCGCGCTGTGCCCGCTCTTGCGCGCATTCGTCAAGATTTCTTGCAACTGCTCGATCGTCAGTTCGGGATGCTGGAGCCGTTCTCGATCGCGGCGCACGAGATCACGGAGATAGTCGCTTGTGCTGGCGTATTCGCCGTCCTTGATGCGGCGTTCGATCCATTCCCGCATGGGATCGGGCATTGAAATGGTCATGGTCGCCATGGTCACCTCACTATGCCGATAAGACCATCTCACCTCTTATCATAAAGCAATCAGCCAAACAGTTCCCGCGGTCATTGCAATCCGACGGCGACGACTGGGCTCAAAACACCGCGCGCGATCGCATGGCGGCGGCGAGCGTGCCTTCGTCGAGATAGTCGAGTTCCCCGCCGACCGGAACGCCGTGCGCCAATCGGGTGATCTTCAGATCGAAGCCTTCGAGCTGATCCATCAGGTAATGCGCCGTCGTCTGCCCCTCGACCGTGGCGTTCACCGCGAGGACGAGTTCGACAACGCCGCCCTTGTCGACGCGCTCGACCAGTTGGCGGATGGTCAGATCGTCGGGCCCGACGCCATCGAGGGGCGACAGTACGCCACCGAGCACATGGTAGGCCGCGTTGAGCGCCTTCGCCCGCTCCAGCGCCCACAGGTCGGAGACATCCTCGACGACGATCACCGTTGCCTGGTCGCGCGAGGCGTCGATGCAGATCGTGCAGGGGTTCTGTGTGTCGATATTGCCGCAGGTCGCGCAGACGGTGACCTTGTCGAGCGCTGCCGCCATGGCGGCAGCAAGCGGTGACAGCAGCTGTTCGCGGCGCTTGACGAGGTGCAACGCGGCACGACGGGCCGATCGGGGACCGAGCCCGGGCAGCTTGGCGAGCAGTTGGATCAGCCGCTCGATCTCGGGGCCCGCGATGGATTTCGCCATGGTGAAATGCTGCCGAGGAGAGTGCGCTAGAAGGGCAGTTTCATGCCGGCGGGCAGTTGCAGGCCGGCAGTCAGTTCCTCGGTCTTGGCCTGGATGGCGCCGTCGAGCTTGGCCTTTGCGTCGTTATGGGCCGCCACGACCAGGTCTTCGACAATGTCTTTCTCGTCCTCTTTCAGAAGCGAGGCATCGATCGACAGCGAGGACATCTCGCCCTTGCCGGACAGTGTCACCGACACAACGCCGCCGCCCGACTGGCCGGTCACGGTCAGCTGCGCGATCTCGTCCTGCAGGCCGGCCATCTTCTCCTGCATGGCTTTCGCCTGCTTCATCATGCCCATCAGGTCTTTCATGCTCGTCCTTCCTCAAAAATCATCGTCATCGCCATCATCATCCGGGTCGCCGACGCCGGGATCCGGCTCATAAGGCGTCCCACCAAAATCGTCGTCGGGATTCTCGGTGGGCGCATCGAGGATGTCGTCATCCGCACCCGGTCCCGCAAGCGCCCCGGATGCGGAAAGGGAGAGCGCCGCAATCTCGGCTTTCTCGGCCGCCGCCTCCGCGTCGCCGCGCAGCCGGACGTCGACGACCTTGGCCCCTGGAAAGGCAGCGAGCACGGCGGCAACTTCCGGGTCCGTCTCGGCGTCGGCCAGGAGCGTGTCGCGACGCCGCGTCACCGCTTCGTCAAGGGTTTGCCCGCCCTCGGCATTCGACACGGTGACCACCCAGCGCTTGCCGGTCCAGTCGTGCAGGCGACGCGTCAGGTCGCTGATCAGCGTCAGCGGAGCTTCCGGTGTCAGCGCGACTTCCAGACGACCGGGCTCGATTCGCACCAGTTTCAGGTATCGCCGGATCGAGACGGTCATC
>JBBSUS010000014.1:0-12260 GCA_038234195.1 Hyphomicrobiales bacterium
GCGCCGGCCAGGAAGGCCCCGAACGCAATCACGGCAAAGAACATCGTAGCGGCGAAATGCAGCGGGTAAAGCCGCGCGAACCGGCGCCGAAAGAAGCTCCGATAGTCGGCAAAACTCTTCAGGCGCTCGGCATAGCGCGACATGATGAAGAAGCCGGAGATCATGAAAAAGCTGTCGAGCAGCGGCAGCAGCCGGAACAGGAAGTCGGTGCCGGCCTGCGAACCGACCGGGGCCCAATAGAGAAAATGGTAAGCCATCACCAGAAGGGCCGCCGTGAAGCGCCAGCAATCGAAGACGCGGAAATACAAGAGCGTGGCTCCGGAGCATTTCGACTGTGCGGACTTGCATGCGCGGGTGCGGATAGACGCCGGCTCCTCCCGCCTGTCCGGCATGTGGGCCTGCGTGTTCCGATGGATGGCGCATTGTCCGGCCAGAAACATTGGTATGCAAGGCCTGGCTTAAAGCGCGGTTAATGCCTGGGGATGGGAACGCTCACGCCGCTTTTTCGAGGGCCGCCGTCTCGGTATCGTGCTGGAAACGCCAAACCCCGGCGCCTTCGCACCGGGGTTCATGCTCTTCAGGCGACGCTCGTTGAGGCGCCGCAGTTCCTACGTCGTTGACGATCAGGCCGACTTCTTCTGGTCCTCGTCGACTTCCTCGAAATCGGCGTCGACCACGTCGTCCTTGGCGGTTGCGGACGGCTCTTCACTGGTCTCGCCGGCGGTCGCATCCGCCTGGGCGGCCTCGTACATCGCCTGGCCGAGCTTCATCGAGGCTTCGGCGAGCTTGTCGCTCTTGGCCTTGATCGTCTCGGCATCGGCCTCGCTCTTCTCGAGCTCGACCTTCAACTCGTCGATCGCCGAACGGATTGCCGTGCGGTCGTCCTCCGAGACCTTGTCGCCATAGTCTGCCAGCGACTTTTCGGCCGAATGGACAAGGCTTTCGCCCTGATTGCGGGCTTCAACGCCGGCGCGGCGCTTCTTGTCCGTCTCGGCATTGGCCTCCGCGTCCTTGACCATCTGCTCGATGTCGGCATCGGAAAGACCACCGGAAGCCTGGATCGTGATCCGCTGCTCCTTGTTGGTCCCCTTGTCCTTGGCCGACACGTTGACGATGCCATTGGCGTCGATGTCGAAGGTGACCTCGATCTGCGGTACGCCGCGCGGTGCGGGCGGAATGCCTTCGAGGTTGAAGCGACCCAGCGACTTGTTGTCCTGCGCCATCTCGCGCTCGCCCTGGAAGACCTGGATCGTCACGGCGTTCTGGCTGTCCTCGGCGGTCGAGAAGGTCTGCGACTTCTTCGTCGGGATCGTCGTGTTGCGGTCGATGAGGCGTGTGAACACCCCACCCAGCGTTTCGATGCCCAGCGACAGCGGCGTCACGTCGAGGAGCAGGACGTCCTTCACGTCACCCTGCAGCACGCCGGCCTGGATGGCCGCGCCCATGGCGACGACTTCGTCCGGATTGACGCCCTTGTGGGGTTCCTTGCCGAAGAAGCTCTTCACCGTCTCCTGGACCTTCGGCATGCGCGTCATGCCACCGACCAGAACCACCTCGTCGATGTCGGACTGGGACAGGCCCGCATCCTTCAGCGCCGACTTCATCGGTCCGACGGTGCGCTGGACCAGATCGTCGACGAGGCTCTCGAACTTCGAGCGCGTCAGCTTCATGGTCAGGTGCTTCGGGCCCGATGCATCGGCGGTGATGAACGGCAGGTTGATCTCGGTCTGCGAAGCCGAAGACAGCTCGATCTTGGCCTTTTCGGCGGCCTCCTTGAGGCGCTGCAAGGCCAGCTTGTCGTTCTTGAGATCGATCCCCTGATCCTTCTTGAACTCGGCCGCGAAGTAGTTGACGAGACGCATGTCGAAGTCTTCGCCGCCGAGGAAGGTATCGCCATTCGTCGACTTCACCTCGAAGACGCCGTCGCCGATCTCGAGGATCGAGACGTCGAAGGTGCCGCCGCCGAGATCGTAGACCGCGATGGTCTTGCCGTCGTTCTTGTCGAGACCGTAGGCCAGAGCTGCGGCCGTCGGCTCGTTGATGATGCGCAGCACTTCAAGGCCGGCGATCTTGCCGCCGTCCTTGGTGGCCTGGCGCTGGGCATCGTTGAAATAGGCCGGAACGGTAATGACGGCCTGCGTCACGGTCTCGCCAAGATAGGCTTCGGCCGTTTCCTTCATCTTCTGCAGGATCATAGCCGAGATCTGCGACGGCGAATACTTCTCGCCTTCGGCCTCGACCCAGGCATCGCCATTGTCGCCCTTGACGATCTTGTAGGGCACGAGGTCCTTGTCCTTGGCGACGGTCGGATCCTCGTAGCGGCGACCGATCAGCCGCTTGACCGCGAACAGCGTGTCTTCGGGATTGGTGACCGCCTGGCGCTTGGCCGGCTGGCCGACGAGGCGCTCGCCATCGTCCGTGAACGCCACCATGGAGGGTGTCGTACGCGCGCCCTCGGCGTTCTCGATCACCTTGGCGTTCTTGCCGTCCATGACGGCGACGCAGGAATTGGTGGTGCCAAGGTCGATACCGATAACCTTCGCCATTGCGCATTCTCCTTGTTTAGCGAGCCGCCCGGGACCCTCGATGAGGCATTCCGTGACAGGGCAGCCCCTTTAGTGGAAATCGTTTGAAAGTCCGGCGGTCGGAAGCGATGCAAATCACTGCGGTCCGCCGGTGCTGAAGGCTATATATGAAGCCGGTTTTGCCCGTGCAAGGCGCCATATCGCGGTTTCGTGAAGCCAGGGGCCTTTGCCGAAGCGCCGCTGGACAGGCGCTCTGGCATCCCCGCCGCCGCGATCACGTCCTTCAGCACAACTGGTCGAGCGGCCTGGCGGGGACGCCGTCAGTTGCCGAAGATGCGCCGGAACAGCGAGCGGTCGGTGCTGCCAACGCCACCGCCACTGCCGCCGCCGTTGACGCGGCCCTCGACCGTCAGGCCGGGAGGCGCATCGCCGCCGACGAAGCGGCCGCCACCTTGACCGCCACCCTGGCCGACATTGCCCGGGGGCACGGGCTGACCGGCCGGCGCATAGTAATCGTCGCTCGGATCGCCGTAGCCGGCTTCCGGGTCGACGCCGTTGTCGGCGGTGAGCGCACCCTGGTTCTGGTCGCCGATATGGTAGTCGCCCGGCAACGGTACGGCCGGCAGGCCTTCGTGGGCCGCGACCATGAAGTCGTGCCAGGCCTCGGCCGGCAGCGAGCCGCCGGTGACCTTCTTCATCTTGGCGCCGTTGTCGTTACCGAGCCAGACGCCGGCTGTCAGATTGGCGGTGTAGCCGACGAACCAGGCATCCTTGAAGTCCTGGGTGGTGCCGGTCTTGCCGGCCGACTGCCAGCCCGGAATCTCCGACTTGCGGGCCGTGCCCGAGGTCACGACCTTCGACAGCATCGCGTTCATCTCGCCGACGATCTCGGGCGACACGATCACCGGGGGCACGTCCGCGCCGCGCTCCCATATCACCTTGCCGCTGGTGTCTGTCACCCTGTTGACGAGATGCGGCGTAGCCCGGTAGCCGCCATTGGCCCAGGTCGCGTAGGCCCCGGTGAGCTCAAGCAGCGACACCTCCGAAGTGCCGAGCGCGATCGAGGCGTTGTCCTCGAGCTTGGAGTTGATGCCGAGCCGTTTGGCGACGTCGATCACGGCGTTCGGACCGACGTAGTTGGCAAGTTTGGCCGCGACCGTGTTGATCGAATGGGTCAGCGCATAGGCCAGCGTCACCGGTCCCTTGTAGGTTCGCTCGTAGTTCTCCGGTGACCAGTTGCCGATCTGGACCGGGCCGTCGACCACCATGGTTTCGGGGCGCAGCCCCTTTTCCAGCGCCGCTTCGTACACGAAGGGCTTGAACGCCGAGCCCGGCTGACGCTTGGCGTCGACGGCGCGGTTGAACTGGCTTTCGGCATAATCCTTTCCGCCGACAAGGGCGCGGATCGCACCGGTGCCGTCGACCGCCACGAGGGCACCCTGGCTGACATTGCGGTTGGCGCCGGAGATGGTGCCGCGTACCACTTCCTCGGCCTTCTTCTCCAGTCCCTTGTCGATGGTGGTCTCCACGACGACGTCGTGCTTGACGTCGCCGACCAGTGTCTTGATGTCACGCATCACGAGGTCGGCGGCGTAGTTTTCGGCGCCGGTCCAGTAGGACTTGGCCTTGGTCGGCTTCTGCGCCTTGGCGTCGGCATATTCCTGGTCGGTGATCACGCCCTCGTCGCGCATGGCCGCGAGTACCACCTCGGCGCGGGCCTTGGCGGCGTCCGGGTCGCGGGCCGGGGACAGGCGTGACGGCGCCTTGAGAAGGCCGGCAAGAAGCGCCGCCTGACCGAGATCGACGTCGGCGGCCGACTTGTTGAAATAGCGCCGGGCCGCGGCCTCGACGCCGGTGGCGCCCGAGCCGAAATACACCCGGTTGAGGTACATTTCGAGGATCTGGTCCTTGGTGAACTTGTGTTCCAGCCAGAGCGCCAGAATGGCTTCCTGGATTTTTCGCTTGAGGTTCTGGTCGGGCGTCAGGAAGATGTTCTTGGCCAGCTGCTGGGTCAGCGTCGAGCCGCCCTGCACGGTCTCGCCGGCCTGCATGTTGGTGAAGAAGGCGCGCACGATGCCGATCGGGTCGACACCCCAGTGATCGTAGAAGCGCCGGTCCTCGATGGCGATCACCGCCTGCGGGATATACGGGCTCATCTCGTCGAGGGAGACCTCGGCGCCGCCCGTAAGGCCGCGATTGGCGAGAAGCTCGCCGTCGACCGACACGATCTTGACGTTGGGCGGCCTGTCGGGAATCGCCCAGGATTCCTGCGGCAGGGTCGCGGCGACATAACCCACGACGCAGACGACGGCGATCGTGCCGAGGACGGCAGCAGTGATGCCGAGCCGGAAAATGTGGCCGATAAAGCTGCGCTTGCGGCGTCCGCCACCGCGGCCGGACCCGCCAGAGCCACCGTTGCCGCGACCACCGGAACGGCGCGAGGAAACGGGCGCCGTGCCATTGGATTTGCCGGTCGCCTTGGCGGGTTTCGACGATTTGCGGCGCGGATCGTTGGCGGCGCTCGGCACGGCACGGTCGTCGGCACTGATGCGAACCTCGTCGTCGCTGCCGGCCTGGTCGAAGCGCGGTTCGATCCGCTCCTGCCGTCGTCGTGCCGCCATCGAGAACCCCTTCGCACGGGCCTGGCGCGGCTAGGCCGGCGCCTTCGGTGCGATCGCAAATTTCAGCTTGGCGTCAAGCGACGCCGTTCGTCGCCGGTTGCTTGCCCCCAAGCCATGCCCGACATCCAGGGATCGGCGAACGCCCGCAAACACCTGCTGCGGCAAACCGAATCCCGACCTTTGCGATGCAGCCTAAATACGGCGAATTAACGGGCCGTTAAGCAATGGGGCGTTGTGCGGCCCCTTGCGGCAAAGGCACGAGCCCCTTGGTCTGGCTTTGTTGCATGCCCGTCACGGCGGCCGATTTCCATGGATCACGCCGCGGCCGTCGAACGTCCCTGCAAGGATTGAAGCCGTGCCCTCCTGCGCCATATCGCGCGGCAACAGGGCCGATCATCGCGTGGCTCTGTCTCGTCCGCGCGCTCCCACGCCAGGGGCGCGTGTCGGGCGTGAACGCGGCTGCAGACAAAGGTCAGCCATTGCAGCGATCTTGTCTGCCGCGGCCCCCATCCGGGCGCCCCACCAAAAAGGAGTTCCCATGCAGATCGATCTGACCGGCAAGACCGCCATCGTCACCGGCTCGACCGCCGGCATTGGCCTAGCCGCCGCCATCGGCCTTGCCCGCACCGGTGCGAAGGCCGTCGTCAACGGCCGCGGCGAAGACCGGGTCGAGGGTGCCGTGCGCAAAGTGCTGGAAGCCGTGCCCGGCGCCGACGTTTCGGGCGTCTCGGCCGATCTTTCCACGATGGAAGGCTGCCAGGCGCTGATCGACGCGGTGCCCGATCCGGATATTCTCGTCAACAATGTCGGCATCTTCGGCCCCAAACCCTTCTTCGAGATCGACGACGCAACCTGGGAGACGTTCTTCCAGATCAACGTCATGTCAGGCGTGCGCCTGTCGCGGGCCTATCTCAAGGGGATGATGGACCGCGGCTGGGGCCGCATCGTCTTCATCTCGTCCGAATCCGCGCTGAACATTCCGGCCGATATGATCCACTACGGCTTCACAAAGACCGCGCTCCTGTCGATCTCCCGAGGCCTTGCCAAATTCGCCCACGGCACCGGCGTAACGGTGAATTCCGTGTTGCCCGGCCCGACCATGTCGGAGGGCGTCGAGGGCATGCTGAAGGACATGGCTGCGGAAAAGGGGATTTCGATCGAGGCGGCGGGTGTTGCCTTCGTCAAGGCAGAACGACCCAGTTCGGTTCTCGATCGCCCGGCGAGCGTCGAGGAGGTCGCCAACATGATCGTCTACGCCTGCTCGAAGCAGGCCTCTGCCACCTCGGGCGCCGCACTCCGTGTCGATGGTGGTGTGGTCGATACGATCGCCTGACCCCTCCACAAGGTCCTTGAAAAAGGGCCCGCGGCGCCGAAGCCCCCCGGACCCGTCTGGACTTGCATCATTGCGGGTAGCAGCTCCCGATCAGCCGGCAAAAGCCGACAGGTCGGACACCAGCTGCTCCTGATGGGTGTAGTGCAGGCCGTGCGGCGCGCCGTCATAGGCCTTCAGTTCGGCGCCGACGATCATCTCGGCGGCCTTCTTGCCGGAAATCTCGAATGGCACAACCTTATCGCCGGTGCCGTGGATCACGAGCGTCGGAACGTTGAAGGCGGTCATGTCCTGGCGAAAGTCGGTCTCGCCGAAGGCGTGGACGCAGGCGATGGTGGCGCGCAGCGATCCCGACAAAGCGACGTTGCGGGTCCATTCGAGATAGTCGGACGAGACCGAGAAATCGAGCAGCCCGACCCCGTAGAACTGCTTGCCGAAGCCGGCGAGGAAGCCGGGACGGTCCTTCTTCAACTCGGTGATGAAGCCGTCGAAGGTGCTCTTGTCGACGCCGTCCGGATTGGACGCGTCCTTGAGTAGATAGGGGGTCACCGCCGACACGAGCGCCGCCTTGGCGACTTGTTTGCCCTGATGGCGCGACATGTAGCGGGCGACCTCGCCGCCGCCCATGGAAAAGCCGACGAGCGTGATGTCGGCGAGGCCAAGCTCATCGATCACCGCCGCCAGATCGTCCGACAGCGTGTCGTAGTCATAGCCCGATGCCGGCTGCGCCGAGCGGCCGAAGCCACGCCTGTCATATCCGACGACCCGGTAGCCGCGGTCGATCAGCTCGTTGGCGGTGTAGGACCACATGTCGGCAGAAAGCGGCCAGCCATGGATCAGAACGATGGTCTTTCCGGCGCCGCGATCCTTCACGTAAAGATCGACGCCGTCCTTGGTGGTCACGATCGGCATGTTCGTCTCCGTTGGTCGATTGCTGTGACCGGGAAACGAAAAAACCGGAGCAATGTTGCCCCGGTTCTTCTGAGATTGCCGTGGATGCGCCGTTCAAGCCGAGGTCGAGACCCGCGGCGGTCGTTCCGGGCGGGTGCCTCAGAACAGGTTGAGCGAGAAGCGGTGCGAGACGCCGAGACCGAAATAATACTGGTTGGCGTCGCCTGCCTTGACGATCGGCGAGTCCTTGGCGTCGCCGACGAGCCGGTCGTATTTGGCGTCGGCATTGATGAAGTAGTCGGTGAAGATCTCGTACTTCGCCGAAGCCGCGACGCCGACACTCTTGAAGCCGCCGTCCGGGCTGTAGGCCGCAAGCCGCCCGCCGGTGTTGATCGATTCACGCTGGCTGACGCCGAAATAGGTGTCCATGTAGTTCGACGATGCGAGGCTGACCGTCGGGCCGAGCTTCAGGACGAGACGGCGATCCAGCGGACGGGCGATCACATAGGCGCCGAAATCGCCGACGAATCCGTCACCACCACCGAGCGCATACCGCACGTCACCATAGACCTGGAAGTTTTCCCACTCGTAATCGGCCTTGATGCCGAGTTCGTATGTCGGGTCGATATCGTCGATGCCGCGCAGGCTCGGATAATCCGAAGAATTGCGCTCCGGCTGGTACTTGAACGACGGTCCGATCGAGAAGCCGAGGCCGTCGGGGCCGCCGAAGGAGCCGATACCGGGCAGATTGACGTATTCGACGCTGAAGATCGCCGACGGTGCGATCTGGTAATCCTTGGAGCCGAGATACTCGGGCAACACGATGCCCTGCACACCCAGCTCGAAGACGAAATCGGCGCCGGCATAGTCGACGGTAGCAGGCGCCATCGGCGCAGGTGCGGGGTCGTATGTTGTGGGTACGGTGTCCGCAGCCAGGGCCGAAAGGCTCGACGCGAAGATCATCGTGAGGGCCGAAGCCGCAATCCGTACCGTGTTGCGCATTGTCATGTCCTGATAATCCAGCTTCGACCGCCCATCTTGCGCCAGCTCGTTTATGCGGCGGTGCGGTGCGTGTCTTATGCATTGTTCTGACGACAAATGCGTCGCGGATCAACGGCCTAGAGCCCGATCGGGGGGCTCGGCGACCGCATTGTCCGTGCTGCGTTGCAGTGGCGACACAGAATGGCGAACATGACGCCTGGCTAACCAAAAGATTACAAGCGTGTCATGAAGCGGAATTCACGCAACCGCTGGGGTTCAGCATCCGTATATGCCGCGTCGATCGAAGCCGCAGCGCTTCGCGTTCAACCGGAGGATTTCCCCTATGTCCCATACGTTCCGTCTGGCGCTTTGTGGCGCAGCCGCTTCCCTCATGATGGCCGGCGTCTCCGCCCATGCCGCCGACAACAAGATGATGTCGAAGACCGAAACACACAGCGCGATGAAGACCAAGGTGCCGATGGTCGGCGGTGCGCCGATGTACCCGTCGAAGACGATCGTCGAGAATGCCTCGAAGGCGAAGAATCTCACCACGCTGGTTTCTGCTGTCAAGCAGGCCGGGCTGGTCGACACGCTGTCCGGCAGCGGCCCGTTCACCGTCTTCGCACCGACCAACAAGGCGTTCGGCAAGCTTCCGAAGGCGGCTGTCGCCGGCCTGATGAAGCCGGAAGGCAAGGACCAGCTCACCAAGATCCTGACCTATCACGTGATCTCGGGCGATCTCACAGCCAAGCAGCTGAAGGCCGACATCAAGAAGGGCAATGGCAAGGCCTCCTTCAAGACCGTCGAGGGCGACTCGCTGACCTTCGAGGAAAAGGGCGGAAAGCTGATGGTCGTCGACGGCAAGGGCCATGCTGCGACCGTCACCCAGTCGGACGTCAAGCAGTCCAACGGCAACGTGTTCATCATCAACTCCGTGCTGATGCCCTCGTAAGGCCCGTCGAACGATCGGACGGACCGACCCTGTCGCTTGAAGGCGGCGAAGATGGTTCGCCGGCAAGGACCACGAGACTGTCAGCGCCGTTCGCCCGCAACCGGGCGGGCGGCGCTTTCGTTTGCCGGAAAATCTTGATTGGCCACGTCGGGGACAACGGCGAAAGGGCGCGGCTCGACCCCTCGATCCCGCGCCCTTCCTTCCCCGATCGACCCCTGAAAAGAGGTCGAATCATCCCCGCGAAAACCGTTACCGGTTTCCCCTCTAACATTCAAACTAGTGGCAAATTCCTAACGATTGCTTAAGCCTTCTGGCCCAGCGCCTCGAGCACGCGCGCCCAGGAGCGCTGGCCCTTGTGGAAGGAACTCATCTCGTACTTCTCGTTGGGCGAGTGAATTCGGTCGTCGCCGAGACCGAAGCCGATCAGCAGCGACTCCATTCCGAGCCGCTCCTTGAACTCACCCACGACCGGGATCGAGCCGCCCATGCCGATCATCACTGCAGGCTTCGGCCATTCGTCGGAGAGCGCCTTGCGCGCGGTCTCCAGCACCGGTGAATCGAAGGGAAGCTGGATCGCCGGCGAGCCGCCATGCTCGTGGAACTCGGCGGTGCAGTCGGCCGGCAACCGCTCGGTCACGAACTGCCGAAACGCCGTGCGGATCGCTTCCGGGTCCTGGTCGAAGACAAGGCGGAACGAGACTTTCGCCGAAGCCTCAGCCGCAATGACGGTCTTGAAGCCCTTGCCGGTGTAGCCGCCGGAAATGCCATTGAACTCGGCGGTCGGGCGGGACCAGACCTGTTCGAGGACGCTGCGCCCCTTTTCGCCCGACGGTGTCTTCAGGCCGACGCTGCCGAGGAATTCGGCCTCGGAAAAGTCCAGCCCGTCCCAGATCTTTCGGACATGGTCGGGAAGCTCCGGCACGCCGTCGTAAAAGCCCGGAATCGTTACACGTCCGTCCTCGTCGTGGATGGCGGCGAGTATCTTGGTCAGTGCCCGGATCGGGTTCTGGGCGGCACCGCCGAAATATCCCGAATGCAGGTCCTGATTGGCGGCCTTGATCACCACCTCTTCGCCGACGAGCCCTCGCAGGCCCGTCGAGATGGCCGGCGTCTCGCGGTCCCACATGTTGGTGTCGCAGACCAGGGCCACGTCGCAGGAGAGTTCCTCCCTGTTGGCGTCCATGAACGGGCGAAGCGACGGCGAGCCGGACTCCTCCTCGCCTTCCAGGAAGATCGTCACCGCGCAGGGCAGGCTCCCGGTCTCCGCGATAAAGGCCCGGCAGGCCTCGACGAAGGTCATCAGCTGGCCCTTGTCGTCGGCAGAACCGCGCCCGACGATGCGCTTGGTGCCATCGGGCATTGTCGTGATCTGCGGATCGAAGGGATCGGACTCCCAAAGGTTCATGGGGTCGACCGGCTGGACGTCGTAATGGCCGTAGAACAGGACGTGTCGCGGGGCTATGCCGTTCGTTTCTCCGGGCCCTGCGTGATGGGCGACGACCATCGGGTGGCCGGTTGTATCGCGCACCGACGCTTCAAACCCGATCGCCGATAGGTCGCCGGCCAGGAATTCGGCGGCCGCCCGGCAGTCCTTGGCGTAGGCCGGATCGGTCGAGATCGAGGGGATCTTGAGAAGATCGGCCAGCCGGCCGAGCGAGCGCTCGAGATTGAGGTCGATGCAGCCAAGGACGCTGTCGAGTTGGGCCATGACAGGGCTCTTTCAAAGGTCGATGATCGGGAGCGGACGGACAGGCGATGCGACCCGCCGCGCGGCTTTCTTCGATAAGGCACCCGAACCGCTGCGATCAAGGGCCTGCTTTTCTCCACGGCCGTGGCGCAGCTTGGCACCTCGCGTGGTCCGCGGCGAGCAACTGGTCGAGCGTGCCCCCGCGGCCAGGGTTGGTCGCCTCGCAAAGGCTGAGGCAACTTCGTTCAACTGCGCGACCGGCTCGACGCCTTGGGAATATGACGATATCGCTTGACCGCGTGCGGGCGTAGCTACGCCGACACGTCCATCTGCGGGAGCCGACCCATGCCCTCCAGCCCGATCTTTACCGGCCTGTCCGCGTTTCCGATCACGCCGACGGATGACGCCGGCCGCGTCGATGCGACGGCCTTCGAACGTCTTGTGGCGCACCTCGCTGCCGCCGGCGTCGATTCCATCGGTGTGCTCGGCAGCACTGGCGCCTATCCCTATCTCGCCCGCGCCGAGCGCAGGCGGGCAGTCGAGATCGCCCGGAGCGCGGCGGGAAAGACGCCGCTGCTTGTCGGTGTCGGCGCGATGACGACCCGTGACGCGGTTGCCTGCGCACAGGACGCGGCCGAGGCCGGCGCCGACGCGCTGCTTCTGGCGCCCGTCTCCTACTGGCCGCTTATCGACGACGAGGTTTTTGCGCTGTTTGAAGCGGTGGCGGGCGCGAGCGAGCGACCCGTCTGCGTCTACAACAATCCGGTGACGACGCACTTCACCGTCGGCCCGGCGCTGCTCTCGCGGCTTTCGACCATTGCGAAGGTCGTGGCGGCGAAGAACCCGGCGCCGGCGCGCGAGATGGTCGCGCAAACGCATACCGCCTGGCAGGCCGCCGTCGGTCCCGACTTGTCCCTGGGCTACAGCGCCGACCTCAACGCGGCGGAGGCGCTGATCGCCGGCGGCAAGGCCTGGTATTCGGTCGCGGCAGGGACATTCCCCAAGCCTGTCCTCGCCATCTGTCAGGCGATCGCTGCGGGAAATGCCCAGGAGGCGCGGCGCCTCAACGCAGAGCTCGAACCCCTCTGGGCGCTGTTTCGCCAACACACGAGTTTTCGCGTGGTCCACGCCGCGGCGAACATCCTGGGCCTCAGCCCGCACCAGCCGCCCCGTCCTGTCCTTCCGCTAGGCGATGACGCACGCCGGCAGGTGGCGCAGGTCATCAAGACGCTGCATCTGGCCTGAGGCGCACAATTGGCATTTGAGGCGTCGA
>JBBSUS010000015.1:0-12258 GCA_038234195.1 Hyphomicrobiales bacterium
GGCACCGCCGTCAGCACCTCGTTGGACATCACCGTATAGGTCTGGTTGATGAAGAGGTCGAAGATGCGGTTGTTGAAGAACCCGTCGGCCCACAGACTGACGCTGTCCCATGTCGACGCCAACTCGTCGAGACGGTTGTACCCGCGCCACATGCGGGATGCGTCGAAATACGCGTAGTAACCGAATCCGATGCCCATCGCCATCAGGGTGAAGGCGATCGGGAAACCGAGAAAAACGAGGAAAATGAACAGGCCCAGCATGACCAGGGCAATTTGAGGATCGGTCATGGATGCGCGTCGCTTTCGGCGGCTGTGGCCTTGTTGAGAACGGTGTTTTCGGTCTCTTCCACGTCCTCATGGGCGCGGGTCCAGTAGCCATCGCGGATACAGCGAATGCAGCGGAAGATCTCGGCGATGCCCTGAATGAAGAGCAGCAGACCCGCAGCGACCATTACCGACTTGAACTGAAAGATCGGGATGCCGGCCGGGCTGTTGACGCTCACCTCTCCGTAGCCGACCGAACGCGCGGCGTATTTCCAGCCGGTCACGATCAGCGCGGTGACGCCGGGAAAATAGAAGATAAGATAGAGGACGAGGTCGACGGTCGCCTGCGTGCGCTGGCTCCACAGTCGATAGAGGAAATCGCCGCGAACATGGCCGTTGCGCGACAGCGTATAGGCGCCGCCCATCATGAACAGCGTGCCATACATGATGAATGATACGTCGAACGCCCAAGGTGTTGGAGCATTGAGGACGTATCGGACGAAAACCTCGTAGCTCGTCCCGAAGGTCATCAGGATGATCAGCCAAGCGAAAGCCTTGCCAAAGGCAGCCGACAGCGCGTCGGCAAAGCGAATGTATGACAGCATGGGTCCCCGTGCCCGACAGCGGAAGCGCCCGGCAGCTCGAAAGCCGCCGGGCCGTTATTCAGTCGCCAGACCGATCAGGCCGGAAGTTTTCCTGGGAAGAAGTGCTCATAGGCCAGGCGGTAGTCCGGCGCGTTGAGGATTTCGTAATAGGTCACCCGCTCGACCCAGGCGCGCTGGCTGTCCAGCACCTTCTTGATGAACGGATCGCTTTCCAGTTCGACGATCATCTCGCTCCAGGCGTCGAGCTGCGCCGCCAGGATTTCCTTTGGGGTCTGCCGCACGTTGACGCCACTGTCGGCCTGCAGCTTCTGCAGGTCGCTCGAGTAGTTATCGAGGGCAAAAGCGGTGTTGGCCGTCGATGCTGCCTCGACGCTGTACTCCATGATGGCCCGCAGATCAGGATCGAGGTCGTCGAGGAAGTCCTTGTTGAACAGGAATTCGAAGGCCTCCGACGCCTGGTGATACGAGCCGAGATAGTAGTTCTTGGCGACGTCCTGAGCGCCGAAGCGCATGTCCGAGGACGGGTTGTTGAACTCGAAGGCGTCGATGACGCCGCGTTCCATCGCCGGCACGATTTCGCCGCCCGGAAGCTGCGTGACGCTCATGCCCATCGACTGCATCAGATCGGCGGCCAGCCCGACGGTGCGATATTTGAGGCCCTTGATCTCGTCGACGCTCTTCACTTCATTCTTGAACCAGCCGAAGGGCTGGGCCGGCATCGGGAAGCCCAGAAGCCCGACGACGTTGAGACCCATATTGTCCTGGGTCAGTTCGCGATACAGGTCGCGGCCGCCACCCTGGTAAAACCAGGAGATCATCGTCGTCGGGTTGCCGCCGAAGACAGGCCCGGTGCCGAACAGCGAGGACGCTTTGTTCTTGCCATACCAGTAGGCGCAGACCGAATGGGCCGCATCGAGAACGCCGTCATTGACGGCGTCGATTACCTGGAAGGCACCGACGACCGCGCCTGCGGGCAGAAGATCGATCTTTATGCGGTCGCCGCTCATCTTTTGGACGCGCTCGACATATTGCCGCGCCATGTCCATCCAGATGTCCGAGGCTGGCCACGACGTCTGCATCTTCACCACGACCGGCGCCTGGGCGAGAACGGCCGGTGCTGCCAGCGATGTGGCGGCAATGGCACCGCCGCCGATCAATCCCTTCTTCAGGAACGAACGGCGGTCGACGCGCTTCTGTTCAATATTGTTCAAGACCTTATCCTCCCACGATCGGCAATTCATGCCGATTTCCTCTCCAACTAAAAATAGTTCGGCCAACTTACGATCGAACATCTCCCTCCAGAGTGTTCGATTGGTCGAACTATTTCTTCTAACATCTGACGTTATGCGAAGGAATAATTTGCCACAAGACCTTACTCTAAGACCTTCGTCGTAGCGCTTGCCCTGCCCTGCAAGCGGCCATAGGTTCGCCGCAAGCCTTTCCGTAGCCGCGCCAGCCTCGAGTTCCCCATGTCCAGAATGAATTCCGTCCTCGACGCGATCGGCAATACGCCGCTCATCCGCCTCAACAAGGCCTCGGAGACGACGGGCTGCGAAATCTACGGCAAGGCGGAGTTCATGAACCCCGGCCAGTCGGTGAAGGATCGTGCCGGCCTGTTCATCATCCGTGACGCCGAGGAAAGGGGCCTTGTCGAACCCGGCGGTCTGATCGTCGAGGGCACCGCCGGCAACACCGGCATCGGCCTGTCGCTGGTCGCCAATGCGCTCGGCTATCGCACTGTGATCGTCATTCCGGAAACGCAGGCGCAGGAGAAGAAGGACGCGTTGCGCCTGATGGGCGCAGAGTTGATCGAGGTGCCGGCGGTTCCTTACAAGAACCCGAACAACTACGTGAAACTCTCTGGTCGCCTTGCCGAGCAGCTGGCCAAAAGCCATCCGGCCGGCGCCATCTGGGCCAATCAGTTCGACAATTTGGCCAACAGGGAAGGCCACATCGTCACGACCGCCGAGGAAATCTGGCACCAGACCGACGGCACCGTCGACGGCTTCATCTGCGCCGTCGGCACCGGCGGCACTCTGGCCGGCACCGCGATCGGCCTGAAGCGCCATTCCGGTCACGTCAAGATCGGCATCGCCGACCCGATGGGCGCGGCGCTTTACGAATACTACAAAAACGGCGAGCTGAAATCTGAAGGCTCGTCGATCACCGAGGGCATTGGCCAAGGCCGCATCACCAAAAACCTTGAAGGGTTCGAGCCGGATTTCGCCTACCAGATCCATGACGACGAAGCCCTCCGGATCGTCTTCGATCTTGTTGGCGAGGAGGGTCTGTGCCTTGGCGGTTCTTCGGGTATCAACATCGCAGGGGCCATTCACATGGCAAAGGAAATGGGTCCTGGCCACACCATCGTGACGATCCTCTGCGACTACGGCAATCGCTATCAGTCGAAGATGTTCAATCCTGCGTTTCTTCGCGAGAAAGGCCTGCCGATTCCCAAGTGGATCGAGCAGACGCCGCAATTCGACGTGCCCTACGAGCCGGCGCCATGACCGAGCAACTGTTTCGTGACGACGCCTATCTTTCGACGGCGGAGGGCACGGTGGTCGCCGTGCGCGCCGACGGCAGCATCCTTCTCGATCGCAGCAATTTCTACGCGACCTCCGGCGGCCAGCCGGGCGACATCGGCCATTTCGAACGCGCCGACGGCGCTACGATCAAGATCACCGGAACGATCACCGGCGAGACCAAGGACGAGATCGTCCATGTTCCGGCGGCCGGCGAGCCAAGTCCCGAGATCGGCGAGACGCTGGTGATGCATATCGATTGGCCGCGGCGCTACAAGTTGATGCGCATGCATGCGGCCTGCCATCTCTTGACCGTCGTCTGCCCCTACCCGATCACCGGCGCCAGCGTCGGCGAGGAAGAAAGCCGTATCGATTTCGATTTGCCAGAGGGCGCGCCGGACAAGGCCGAGACGACGCGGCAGCTGATGGAACTGGTCGAGGCCAACCATCCCGTCTTCACGCGGATGATCACCGATGCCGAACTCGACGCGGATCCCGGATTGGTGAAGTCCGCCAATGTCAGGCCGCCACGCGGCTCCGGCTTCATCCGGCTGGTCTGCATCGGCGAGGGTGGAACGGTCGACACCCAGCCCTGCGGCGGCACCCATGTCCAGGAGACGGCCGAGATCGGCGAAATCCACGTCGGCAAGATCGAGAAAAAGGGCAAGAACAACCGCCGTTTCCGCATTCGCTTCGGGCCGATGCCGGACTGAAGGCCAGGCAGCTGTAGATGCTTGTGGCCGATCTGCGGCCGGAAATTGCGATAGCGCTGCGTTTGCTTCACCGGCGAAACGCGCAGAGACGTGCCATTGCCGCTCAGCTCTTGCCTTTGATACCCTTAGTGCGACTTTCCTCAGACACAGTTCATCCTCAGCCTCTCGTGCTGCCCTTCAGAGACCGACCATGCCCGCCAATCCATTCCTGATCTCTCCATCGGAGCTTGCCGCGCAAATTGGTCGCGATGGGCTGTCGATCGTCGATGCCTCCTGGTACCTGCCGGCTCAAAAACGTTTTGGTCGCCCCGAATTCGAGGCGGGCCATGTTCCGGGCGCGGCTTTCTTCGATCAGGACGCGATCGTCGATCCGGCGTCGTCCCTTCCCCACACCCTGCCCTCGCCCGAAATCTTCTCGAAAGCGGTCGGCGGGCTCGGGATTGCCGCGAGCGACACGATCGTCGTCTATGATGGCGTCGGCCTGTTCACTGCGCCGCGGGTCTGGTGGATGTTCCGCACCTTCGGCGCCAGGGACGTGCGTATCCTCGACGGCGGATTTCCTGCCTGGAAAGCTGCCAACCTGCCGATCGAAGCGGGCGCGGTGTCGCCGGAGCCGAGAACCTTCGAGCCGATTTTCGACCGGTCGGCGGTCTGCCCGTTGCACGAGATGAAGACTGCCGTGAGCACTCGCGCGATTCAGGTCGTGGACGCCCGGCCTGCCGATCGTTTCGCCGGCGAAGTTCCCGAGCCGCGCCAAGGTGTGCGCGCCGGCCACATGCCGGGAGCGGCCAACGTCTCTTTTCTGGATCTGGCGGACGATGGCCGATTGAGGTCGGCAGATGCCCTGCGCGCGCTCTTCCAGGACGCAGGCATCGATCCCGACAAACCGGTGGTCACGAGTTGCGGCTCGGGTGTCACCGCAGCCGTTGTCAATCTGGCGTTGGAAAGTCTCGGCAATCGCGCGACGCGGCTTTACGACGGCTCATGGACCGAGTGGGGCTCGGCCACGGACACACCCGTCGAGACCGGGCGCTGACGCCATGCGCCTTCTGACCACCAAGGTGACAAGCCTCGAGTTGCGCGAGCCGCCACACGGTTCGATCGCCAAACCCGATACCGATGATCCGCTGCAGCTTTCGGAAGTCTTCGACATCCCCCTCGACGACTATCGCGCCCTCTATCGCTCGGTTGGCGATCCGCATCATTGGACGTCGCGAATCATTCCCGATGATCTTTTGGCGCGAGAACTTTACAATGGGGCGACGCGAATCTTTCTGCTGACCCGTGGCAACCAGGCGGCTGGCTGGTTCGAACTCGAGATGCGACGCGCGATCAAGGAGGCCCGGATCGTTCATCTGGCGGTGCTGGAATCCTTCCGCGGCAAGCATCTCGCGGGCTATCTGCTCGACCATGCCATCATTGCAGCCTTTCAAAGCGGCATTCACCGCCTGACGATCGAAACCAACACACTCGACCATCCCGCAGCCTTGCCGCTCTACCTGCGCCATGGCTTCAGCATTTATGCCACGCGCCAGGTCCAGACACCTGCGATCGAGACAAAGCTCGAGGATGCTCAGGCCACCGGGGCGGCGAACGGCGGTGGTCGATGAAGGTCATCGGCTTCAGCGACGCGGACCATCTGCTCGGCTGGAGCGCGGTCGCGGACGCGCTGGCCGACGGCCACAAGCTGCCAGAGGCCGAGATCGGCGACCTGCTCCTGACGCACAGCGGACGCAGTCTTTTGAACCGCGGTGCATGGATCGAGGGACTCGGCATCGCGCTGAAATCGGTGACGGTCTTTCCTGAAAACAGCACGAAGACACCGCCGATTCCCTCGATCCAGGGCGGCTTACTGCTCTTCGACGAGGCGACTGGCACCCCCGTCGCGCTGATCGACGGCATCCTCGTGACGAAATGGAAGACCGCCGGGGATTCGGTGCTTGGCGCGCGACTGCTCGCTCGCGCAAGTTCGAAAACGCTTGTGATCTGTGGCGCCGGCACTGTGGCGCGGACGCTGGTGGATGCCTATCGTGCGGTATTTCCCGGGCTGGAGCGCATCCGCATCTGGAACCGCACAGCCGAGAAGGCACAAGCGCTTGTCGAGGAAATCACCCGCGAGAAGAGCGATATGGCCGGCATCGTGCTGGAGCCCATCGGCGACTTGGCCGAAGCTGTCGGTTCCGCCGATATCATTTCGACCGCTACCATGGCGACTGCACCCTTCCTGAAGGGCGAATGGCTCAAGGCCGGGTCCCATGTCGACCTGATCGGCGCATATCGCCCGGATATGCGCGAGGCCGACGATGCGGTGATGACGCGCGGCGAACTTTTCGTCGATTCGCGGCGCACGACCATCGGACATATCGGCGAGGTCCAGATTCCGCTCGACTCCGGGACGATCACCGTCGCCGATATCAGAGGCGATCTCCACGATCTCTGCGCTGGCCGCAGCGGTCGTTCTTCGCCGGAAGCGATCACGATCTTCAAGAATGGCGGTGGCGCCCATCTCGACCTGATGGTCGGCGCGCTGATCCGTCGTTTGGTGGAGCAGGCGTCAGCCTGACGAGCGTCGATAACCTTTCCAAGTTCATGGCCGCATGCGCATTGCGGCGGTCGCAATTGGTTGACCGCTGTCATCGCGCCGTCGAAATTGCGGTCGATAGCAGGGCGATCCACCCATCCTTGGAAGATGAACGATCAGAGGCGCATCCATGTTCGAAGTCGACGCAAAGGCTACGGCCGGTCCTGCCCTCACCCGGCGCCACTTCCTGGCCGGCACGGCGGCGACCGGGGCGATGCTGGTGATGCACCCGTTTTCCGTGAGGGCCGCGCCCCATCAGGGCCATCTCAGGCTGATGGAAACCACGGACATTCACGTCCACGTCTTCCCCTACGACTATTACGCCGACAAGGAGAGCGATACGGTGGGCCTTGCCCGCACCGCATCGATCGTCGCCGCCATTCGCGCCGAGGCGACCAACGCCCTTCTCTTCGATAATGGCGACTTCCTTCAGGGCAATCCGCTCGGCGATTACGTCGCCTATGAGCGCGGGATGAAGGAGGGTGACGTTCATCCGGTCATCAAAGCGATGAACGTTCTGAACTACGACGCCGGAACGCTCGGCAATCACGAATTCAACTACGGCCTGCCCTTCATGCAGAAGGTGCTGGCCGGGGCGAATTTTCCTTTTGCCTGCGCCAACCTCGTCAAGGGGGCGCTGGCCGCCTCGCCGCTCGAAGACGACCACTTCGTCGAACCGACGCTGATGCTCGAACGCGAGATCACGCTTGGCGACGGTAACCGCAAGCCGATCAAGATCGGCGTCATCGGACTTCTGCCACCGCAGATCATGGTCTGGGATGCGGCCATTCTCGACGGCAAGGCGAACACCCGCGGCATCGTTGAGACCGCCAAGGCCTACGTTCCGAAACTCAAAGCGGCCGGCGCCGACATCATCCTTGCTCTTTCTCACTCCGGCATTTCCGGTGACGACGACGCCACCGGCGAGAATGCCTCGCTGCAACTTGCGAAGATCGACGGTATCGATGCGATCTTCACAGGCCACCAGCATCTGCGGTTTCCAGGCGAAAAGGATCTTCAGGACATCGTGGGCGCCGACACCGAGCGCGGCACGCTCCACGGCAAGCCGGCGGTGATGGCCGGCTTCTGGGGCTCCGATCTCGGCCTGATCGACCTGATGCTCGAACATAACGGAACCGCTTGGAAAGTCGCCGACTTTTCAACCGAGCTCAGACCGATCTATCTGCGCCAGGAGAAGAACGTCATTCCGACAGTGACGAGCGAGGACGCCGTGCTGACCGCGGCCAAGGCCGAACACGAGGCGACACTCACTTATATCCGAACGCCGGTCGGCGAGACCTCCGCGCCGCTGTTTTCCTATTTCTCGCAGGTCGCAGACGACCCGTCGGTGCAGATCGTGAATCAGGCGCAGCTCTGGTACATGACCGACATCCTGAAGGCGACAGAGTTCGCGTCGCTACCGCTCCTGTCGGCCGCGGCCGTTCAAGGCGGGCGGTCGCGGTGGTCCCGAATACTATACCGACATCGCAGCCGGCCCGATCGCCATCAAGAACGTCGCCGATCTCTATCTCTATCCCAACACCGTCCGGGCGGTGAAGGTCGACGGCGCGACGGTCAAGGAGTGGCTGGAAATGTCGGCCGGCATGTTCCGACAGGTGAAGGCCGGCGGGAGCGACGAAAAACTTCTAGCCGACGATTTCCCGACGTATAATTTCGACGTCATCGACGGCGTCACCTACCAGATCGACGTGACCCAACCGGCGAAATACACTGCCGAGGGGGCCGCCGCGAACCAAGGGACGAGCAGGATCGTCGATCTCGCCTATCAGGGCCGACCGATCGATCCCTCGCAGGAGTTCATCGTCGCGACAAACAACTACCGCGCCGGTGGTGGCGGCAATTTTCCGGGACTGTCGGCAGAGAATATCGTCTATGTCGCGCCGGACGCCAACCGCGACGTCATCGTGCGCTACATTCACGACAAGGGCACGATCAACCCGTCTGCCGACAACAACTGGCGCTTTGCGCCCGCCAAGGGCACCAGCGTCGTCTTCGAGACGGGCCCAGCCGCCAAGCGCTATCTCAGCACTCTGAAGCGCGTTGCCATCGAACCTGCCGGCGACGGCGCGAACGGATTTGCCCTCTATCGATTGGCGCTCTGACCGCGATCCTTGCATCGACGGCGAGGTGCGGAGCCAACCTGTCGTCCGCTATGGCAGGGCCGCGGTCGCGGGCTCGGCAGCACCGGCTGATGGCCGTCGCCTTGGCGGTTTCCCGCCGCGGCGAGACGCGCTAGACGAAGGTTATCGTAATCCGCGGACCAGAACGGACGCCTTCCTTGATTCTGCGCATGTTCATTGCCGTCGTCGTCATCCTCGCCTTGTCCACCGGGGCCTTCTGGGTCGTCGGTCCGCGCGAGCCGGTCGACACGGCGATTACCTTCAACGCCTCGGCGATCGATCCCGCCGACCCGGATGCCTATCTCGCCGCCGAAGAAGCCGACATCCCGAACCTTCGGGCCAATGCCACCAAGGAGATCGTCTGGGCCTACCCGGCTTCGCGCGCCCGCACGCCCTTGGCGATCGTCTACATCCACGGCTTTTCGGCAACGAAGGCCGAGGTCCGGCCGCTTGCCGACGATGTGGCCAAGGCGTTGGGCGCCAATCTCTTCTACACCCGCCTCACCGGCCATGGCCGCGACCCGGCCGCGCTCGAGCAGACGACGGTCCAGGCTTGGCTCAACGATCTCGCCGAGGCCACGGCGATCGGCCGAACCCTCGGGAACCGGGTTATCGTCATCGGCACCTCGACCGGCGGCACACTCGCAACCCTCGGTGCCACTCTCGCCAAACGCGACCCGGCACTGATGAAGGACGTCGAGGGCCTCGTCCTGATCTCCCCGAACTTCGGCGTCCAGAGCCGATGGGCGTTTCTGCTCGACATGCCCTTCGCGCGCGAGGCGCTTCCTTACATCGCGGGCAGCACCCGCGCGTTCGAGCCGCTCAACGAGGCGATGGGTCAGAACTGGACAACGACCTATCCGATGGGTGCGCTGGCGCCGATGGCCGCCCTGATCCGCGCGACGCTTGCCGCCGACGTCTCGGCCATCACGATTCCGGTGCTGACGCTGTTTTCACCGGCCGACAAGATCGTCGATCCGGATGCGACCGAGGCCATGATGACCAAGTGGGGTGCGCCGCACGAGGTGGTCGAGGTGCCGGTGTCCGGCGATCCATCCAATCACATTCTCGCTGGCGACATCGTCTCGCCCCGGACGACGGCAAGTCTGGCCCAGCGCATTGTCGAATGGGTGCAAGCTTTGCCCGCTTCGACGAACTGAAGCGCCGAGGATGTCATGACACCTGTCGCGCGCCAGCCCGAAGCGACCTGAGAATTGGAATTCACGCGCTCGACGACAACTTCATCAGCAGCATGCCGGAAGCGATCAGCACAGCCGCGGCAACGCGCATCGGCGTGACCGCCTCGCCCAGAACCGCAATGCCGATGACGAAGGCGCCGACGGCGCCGATGCCGGTCCAGATGGTGTAGGCCGTGCCCAAGGGCAGCGTCCGCATGGCGACTGCCAGAAGGCCGAAGCTGCCGATCATGCCGGCAAACATGACCAGCGTCGGCCACAGCCGCGTAAACCCTTGCGACTGCTTCATCGCGAAAGACCAGATGATTTCAAGAAGACCGGCGGCGATCAGGGTCAACCAAGCCATCAGGACGCTCCAAAGCTGCGCAGGGCCGTCCCGGCGGGAAATGATCTCTGGAGGTCGTCCTCGACCTTTCACATAGCCAGTTCGAAGCGCGTGGACAATCCATCAGGACGCGAGCGGCGTTTCACTGCTCAGCTTTATCCCGCGTTTCACATCCCGCGTCAGATCAGAAGATCGGCCAGAATCTGGTTGTCGGTGATGTCCTGGTAACTCACGCCGTTTTCAGCGAAGCGCTGGTAGAGGCCCTCGAAATTCGCCGGGTCCTTGGTTTCGATGCCGATGAGGATCGAGGCGAAGTCGCGAGCCGATTTCTTCAGATATTCGAACCGGGCGATGTTGTCGTCCGGCCCGAGATAATCCAGGAAATCCTTCAGCGCACCGGGGCGCTGGGCGAGCCGGAGAACGAGGTATTTCTTCAAGCCCTCATAGCGCAGTGCCCGTTCCTTGACGTCGGGCAGTCGCTCGAAATCGAAATTGCCGCCCGAGACGACGACCACCACGGTCTGGCCAGCGACGCTTTCGCCAAGGGTGCGCAAAGCGTCTATGGCGAGCGCGCCGGCCGGCTCCAGCACGATGCCCTCGACGTTCAGCATCTCCAGCATCGTCTGGCAGAGCCGACCCTCCGGCGACAGGATCACGTCGTCGGGCGAAAAGCGCCGGAGTGTCTCATAGGGGATGTGGCCGATCTCGGCGACCGCCGCGCCGTCGACGAAGCCGTCCATCGCCGTCAGTCTGTTCAACGCGCCGGCCGTCAAGCTGGCGTGAAGGCTCGGCGCGCCCTGCGGTTCGACGAAGGTGATGACCGGTGCGTCCTCGCCAGCGAAATAACGCGCGAGCCCCGAGGACAGCCCACCACCGCCGACGGGAAGGACGAGGCGGTCGATCCGCTCGCCGTCGAGCTGCCGCTCGATTTCCAGGCCGACAGAGGCCTGGCCCTCGACGATGTCCTCATGGTCGAAGGGCGGCACCATGACGGCGCCGGTTTCTGCGCAATAGGCCTTTGCAGCGGCATAGCAGTCGTCGAAGAAATCACCGATGAGCACGATCTCGATGGCGCCATTGCCGAAGACGCGGGTCTTGTCGATCTTCTGCTGCGGCGTCGTCACCGGCATGTAAACACGGCCCTCGAGGCCAAAATGCCGACAGGCGAAGGCAAAGCCCTGAGCATGATTGCCAGCTGAGGCGCAGCAGAACTTGCCCATCGTGCCGCCCTCGGCGAGACGCTTGCGCATGAAGTTGAAGGCGCCGCGGATCTTGTAGGAGCGCACCGGCGACAGGTCTTCGCGCTTCAGGAAGATGCGGGCGCCGTATTTGGCAGAGAGATGCTCGTTGAGCTGCAGCGGCGTCTCGGAAAAGAGCGCGCGCAAAGCTACCTCGCCTTCGGTAACGCGCGTGCGGAAGTTTTCGGTGGTCATGGTCTCATCGTTCGCGAAAAGGTTGCCGGGAGGGCGCATTGTTTGGGGGTCGGGATGACCGGCGAGCAGCCGCTGCGTTTTCGCATTGCCGCATTGCGCGGTCACCTGCGAGCCGAACGCGGTCTTGGGTCGGAGGCCGGAAGAGCCTGCTACGACCGGACGGCGCCGGCGCCGATAATAATCGGCGAGGCCGACGGCATTGTCAGGATCCAAAGGGGCGCTCCGCAGTGACACGATGTGATCATCTCGACGCTCCTTTCCCGGTTCTCGGATAAAACACCGGCCGAGCCATGGGCCAAAGCCATGATTTTGTAAAGCGTCGGACCTCGATGATCCGAAGAGCACATAGGCTGATCTGACGATGTCATTGCGGTCCGATCATTCGGGAACGAACAGGTCCACCAATTCAAACCGGTCCACGTCTACGATCCCCTTGTCGGAAATCCGCAAGGACGGAATGACGGCGAGCGCCAGCA
>JBBSUS010000016.1:0-12253 GCA_038234195.1 Hyphomicrobiales bacterium
ACTTAGCCTGAAAAAATGAGAACATCGCGGGAACGCGTGAGACATGTGAGACATGTGAGACATTTGCAATTGTCTCACGGTCTCACGCGTCATCAGTCTCGGCGCCCTCGTACCAGGCGACGAGCTTGCCGATCGCGGCGTCGGCCATGTCGGGATGCTGCGCGAGATAGTGCTTGAGGATCGTCGTCGCGCCTTGCGCCGAGTGGCCGGTGACGGCGCAGATTTGCGGGATGGTGGCGCCGGCAAAGCCGAGCCAGGTCACGGCGGTGTCGCGCAGATCCTGATCGCGGAAGTCGGCGAGCGTGGCGACATCCCTGGCGGCGCGGTCTCGGGTCTCGGGTCTCGGGTCTCGGCGCTATAATCCGCGTATTGCCAGCGACCAGCGGGTGAACCGCGCCTGGCGGTGCAGGTGGACGACTTGTGTCGACCGTCGTCGACGGGAAATAACGCGATCAGGTTCCAAAGGTCATCTGGCATCGTGGTTCACGTGCCAAACTGCGGACTCCATGCCGCTCTCGAAACAGCATCATTGAGTCTCACAGAGACGCGCGCCCGCGTGACCCCAACCCCAGAAACTTCTCGCCGGCGGCGGTGAGATGCCAGGCGAGATCGCGGCGCTCGACGAGGCCTTGCTGGACGAGATCGACGACCATGTGATCGTCGGGCCAATCTCTCGGGTCGCGGACCATGCTCTTGAGAAGTTCGCGGGCCGTATCGGCTGATCGTCCATCGCTCATGGTGCATAACCCTTCAACAGTTCAGCGGCGCGCTGATTGCGCCCCAACAACACTGGCTGGCCTGTTAAGTTGCAGGCCGAGTGTTCAGCGTTGGATAGCCGCCTGACGGACCGGATCCGCGCGAATTTTCTACTGGGCGAATGTCTTGAGAAACACGGGACAGGCGGCCACACTGCACATGACGCTGCGTGATTTTCTGGCAGGAACGCGTCCACCGAACCGTGCTGAAGCTGAGCCTGACCGAGAAATCGAACCAGTCTCACCGTGTCTCAATCACGGCAGCAAGGTACTTGTCAGCCTGAAACACTACGGCGATCAACGCAGCACACTCCGGTGCCTCGAACCCTGGCGGCCAGCCCGTCCTTGATGCGATCTCGCGACACGCGAACGATAGCCGACTTCGCTAAGCCATCGTCCCGCTGATCCCGATGATCGGCGATGATGCTCGTTTCGCCCAGGGATGCAGCTTGTAGGCGACGGCCGCGCAGGCCAGGCCGATATAGATCGGCGCGCCAGATTGCCGGAAATGCTTGATGCGTTTTCGCGAGACGCCGAGCAGACGCGCAGCTTCGCCGTCGCTCAGCCACAGCCGATCCAGCCAGTTTTCGAATTCGTTTGCCGTCACCGAAGTCACCCTGCAGTGATGCCACGAGCCAATTGGCTCACGACGGATTGTCGCAGTCAAGTGACTTTGTGAGGCAGCCGCTCGGTTGACTGCGGACTGCGAAGTCGGCGCCTTTCGCCGATGTCGGCGCCGGGCATCCGGCCGCGCGCAGCGGTTCTCGCGGAACAGTCGCCGTGAGTGTGCCGGGGTGCCGAGCGCGGGCTGGGCCAAACGCAGCGGAAGGGCTTGCGACAGCTCTTCCAGCGCTTCCCCTTTTCCGGCGATCGCTCGACGGGAGTCGGCCCCGCCAAACGCCTTTGGAGCGCGGCAGGGTCGCGACAGACGGTTCGGCGGACGCCGCCTATTTCTTCTTGGATCCGCCGGCCTTTGCCGGCCCTTCCGGCAGGCCCTTGGTCGACGGCGCCGAAGCGTTGGTCTTCTCGACGGTCTTCTTCGGCTTCTTGTCTTCGCGACTTCCCTTGCCCATGGTGATGATCCTTGTTGCGGAAGCGATGAGGATGCCACGAAACACGGGGGGACGCGCAATCAATTCGCGTGACGGCGCTTAAAAAATCGCCACCCTTGCCGGACCGCATGGCGTGTGGAGCCTGACAAGGCGCGGTGGACGCTTGCAACGGACTTTCCTTTCGGCCCTGTTTCGTCGATAAGGCCGAGACGGACGGTGCGGGCCGGCCTACAGCAACGCCATGGCCGGATGTCGAACTTCATGAGCAACGGACAGACCTTCGATCGATCCGAGCCGACATCCGACCGGACGGGTCTCGATGCGTCGAGCGGGCGCGATGGTCGGCGTAACGGCCCCCCGTCCTCACCCTTCGTCGCCGACACGGTGCTGAAGCGCGACGTGTTCGGCGAGATCGCCATTGGTCATCTGGCCGCCGCGCCAGCCGAGACGGTCACGCGGCGACAGGTGTCGCGCTCCGCTCGCTTTGCCCGGCCACTCGCCTGGCATCTGGCCGGCCGCGAGATCCGCGCGCTGCAGGCGCTGGCGGATGTCGAGAACACCCCGGCATTGCTTGGCGTCGACGACGACGCGCTCTACCGCTCCTTCATCGAGGGCACGCCGCTGCATGTCGCCAAGCCGATCGGCAACATCGCCTATTTCAAGGATGCCAAGCGCCTTCTCCGGGAGATCCACCGGACAGGCGTGACCCATAATGATCTTGCAAAGCCACAGAACTGGCTGATGACGCCAGACGGGCGCGCGGCATTGATCGACATGCAACTCGCGACGATCTTCAAGCGGCGGACGAGACTGTTCCGGATGATGGCCCGCGAGGATCTGCGTCATCTCCTCAAGCAGAAGCGCAGCTTCTGCAAGGCGGCGCTGACTCCTTCGGAAAAGCGATTGCTGGCGACGAAGAGCGTGCCGGCACGCGTCTGGATGCGAACCTTCAAGCCGGTCTACAATCTTGTGACGCGGGGCGTGTTCAACTGGTCGGACGGCGAAGGCACACGGGACAGGATGGACACGGACGGGAAGGCGATCGCCTTGCGCCTGGCCGCCGATCCCGCCGTCACAGCGGCCGCAGTGATCGGCTATCCCGATCCGGGGCGCGGCGGCATCGGACTCTACGTCTTCGCCGAACCGGCAGACGGGGTTGCGCGCGAGGCGCTCGAACGGCGGCTCTCCAGCGAAGGTCGCCCCAGGCCGGATATCGTCCAATGCGTCACCGCACTTCCGCGCGATGAAACGGGCCGGGTCCGCGAAGATCTGCTGCGGCTCGTGGCGATCAATCAGGTCCAACGTATCGAGACAATCGCCGACGACGCAGCCGTCGTCGAATTGATGCAGGCGATCGTCGCCGATCGCCGCAATCTGACGGATCGGCGACTGAAGGATTGATCGCCAGCTGGACGATCAGCAGTTCAGTAGTGTCAAAATATTCCCCGATGAATCGCACCTGAGGCCCGGCGGGGGAGGAAAGGAGCCGGGCAATCGCCGCTTCAGATCGACTCCCCCGAAGTCACCCCCGGCTCGCGGTCCGATGCTGGTCGCGTCCATCATCGTTCTGCGGCACGAGAGCAGTGCTGCGCTGGAACCGGCGACGCACCGGCTCGGGATCAACGACATTGGCTTGCTGTGTCCCGATTTCGCTCCAGGGCCCACGCCCAAAAAGCTCGGGCGAATAGGTCTCGGGGGTCCAGAGCGCGCTCCGCATGGCGTCGATTTCGTTGCGCTCTGCTTCAAGGGAGTCCCAAGGCGCCGCAAGCGAAACGGGCGCCGGGGCTTCCGGGCCATGGCTGGCTGCGAAGGCGCGATTGGCGTCGGCCCAATGCTCGTGCTCGCGACCGCTTGGGCAGCCCTCGCGCTGCCAGATATCATAAGCCAGTTGCCGAATGATCTCGGCGTCGTCGATCCGTACCATGACCGCTCTCCCGCTGCGCCCAACCTCCCCGGCTGGTTCTCAAGACGATCCAGTCGGGGTCCTCCTTAAGATAGGTTTGGACGCGGCGCGAAACAGCGGCCGATCGGCGAAATTTGATCGACGGCTATGATTTTTAAAGGGAAACCGACGCCAGCGATCGTGCGGAGGCTGTCGAGCGCCGGGGCATTACCTTCTCCAACGGCGTCGCGACAAGGCCACCCAGGGGGCAGGTCGAGCCGCGGACGTTAAGAAGTTCTTAAAGAATTGGCTCTAATTCGTCGAATCGCCCAAGCAGCGGTAAGCCGAAGCGGTGAAGCCTCGAACGGCAACGAAAACTCGCTTCGCGGCTGCCTGAGGGTCAGAGCGCGATGCGCGCGATCAGGACGGACGCGGTCACGATCGTCCCCCAGGCTGCGATAGTGGTCCAGAGGACAGCGGTCTCGGCGTTGCGATAGCTCATCGTGCAGAGTCCTTTATAGGGCTGCGCGGTGCGTACGCGCATGGACGCATCATGTGTACCTATAGTAGTGGCAGAATCGCGCCTGTCGAATCCATCGTTGTCGCACCCGGCGATTCTGCAGATGGATTCAGTTCGACTGGCTGTCGGCGATCAGTCCTGCGCCATACGTCTTCGCGGCCACATTTTCGTCCGTCCTCGCCTTCCATGCGCCATGATCACGCGGGGCGTTTGCCGGCGGTCCGCTTCTCGCAGCGCATGATCTGGCATGGGGGATTCAGAAGACGTCGTGCCTCGTTGGCTGACGGTCCTTCTCCGCCAAGGCCTTCGGCCGCGCGGGATCGACGTCACGGGCGTTCCGAGGCCTCAGTCCAGCAGGGCGATAATCCGCCGGACGTCGGTGAGGTCGTCGAGCAGCAGGTCGGCGCCGGCGAATTCTTCGTTGCGTGTATAGAGCGCCGGCGTGACGACGCAGCGCAGACCCGCTGCCTTGGCGGCGGAAAGGCCGTTTTCCGAATCCTCTAGGGCCAGGCCCAAGGAGGACGGAAGACCGAGCATTTCAAGACACAGCGTGTAGACGTCTGGGGCCGGTTTCTTGTGCTCGACCATGTCGCCGCAGGCGATGGCCTCGAAATTATCGGTGCCGCCCAGTGTGACGGCGAGCAGCGCGTCGACATTCGGACGACTGGTCGTCGTCGCGATGGCGAGGCGGATGCCACGCGCCTTGGCCGCAGCGATCAGTTCGACGACGCCGGGCCTGAGTTCGATCGCGCCGCGCAGGGCCATCGCCGTATAGATCCCGGTCTTGATGGCGTGCAGGCGTCGCACGAGATCATCGAGCGGTTCGCCGACCGCGATGCCTTCGCTTTCAACGAAATGGCGGATGCGCTCCTTGCCGCCCGAGACCTTCAACAGTTCCTCGTAACGGTACTGATCCCAGTGCCAGACGAGACCCGCTTGCGCGAAGGCTTCGTTGAACGCGTCGCGATGGGCCTCCTCGGTTTCGGCGAGAGTGCCGTCGACGTCAAAGATCAGAGCGCTCATCGCGCTGTCTCGCTTCGGCTCCCGGCGAGCGAAGCCAGCAACGCCGGCACTTCGTCGAGGCGGTCGACGAGCGCGTCGGCGCCGAGGCTTTCGGCGGGTTTCGACGTGTAGCCGCCGCGCACGGCGACGACCGTCATCTCGGCAGCCAGCCCTGCATCCACGTCGTTTTCCGAATCGCCGATGAAGGCGACGTCTGCCACATCGAGGCCGAGACGCTCGCAGGCCAGGAACAGCAGTCCCGGCGCGGGCTTCTTGTCGGGCCCGGCGTCGCCTCCGACAATCACGTCCATCAAATCCAGCAGGCCGAAATGCGCCAGGATCTCGCGGGTCGCCGCCTCAGGCTTGTTGGTGACGACCCCGATCGGGATGCCGGCCTCGGTGTAGTGGCGGGTCACATCGCTCGCACCGGCGGTGAGCGTCGTCAGTTGGGTGGAGCGGGGTTCGTAGATCTTCAGGAAACGGTCGACGATCCTGTCGAGGGTCGCAGGATCGAGGTCCTTGCCCAGTGCCGCATAGGCGCGCTCGATCAGTTTCGGCACGCCGCCGCCGACGAAACCGATGACGGCTTCGACGGTGAAGGGCGGCTCGCCATAGCTGGCCAGAACCTCGTTGAGCGCCGCATGGATGTCGGGCGCCGAATCGATCAGTGTCCCGTCGAGGTCGAAGAGCACGGCCTTGGGCCAGTTGGCGTTGCCACCGGTATCTGTCGAGGCCATCAGGCGGCGTCCTTCCATTTGATCGAGCACCCAATGGACGGGATCTGTTCCGCCGGTCCTCTGCCGGTCTCGGCAACCTGCTTCATCGCCTCGAACAGATCGCGGCGCACTTCGGAGCCGGCGATGGCCTTGCGGCTCGCATCGATCCGGCCGCGATACTGCAGGCCGAGATCGCCGTCGAAGCCGAAAACATCCGGCGTGCAGACCGCGCCATAGGCTTTGGCGACGCTCTGGTCCTCGTCGTAGAGATAGGGGAAGGCAAAGCCGTGCTTCCCGGCGAAAACCTTCATGTTGTCGAAGGAATCGTCCGGATAATGCGCCGCATCGTTGGCTGAGACCGCAACGGTGCCAATGCCGTGATGGGCGAGATCCGTGGCGTCGCGCACAAGGCGATCGATCACCGCCTTCACATAAGGGCAGTGATTGCAGATGAAGACCACAAGCAGTCCGTTCGGGCCCTTGCGGTCGAAAATGGCGTGGGTTTTCCCGTCGACGCCTGGCAGTTCGGCGTCGATCGCCTGCCAGCCGAAATCGCAGATCGGGGGCTGTGCGGCCATGATATCGGTCCCCTCACCATTGCAGCGCCCATATCGATCCTAGGGTCACTCCGAACGAAAATCGAGCCCCCTGCCCGGAAATTCGGCGCTCAGATCGCCGACAGTCCGCCGTCGACGGGAAGCGCCACGCCGGTCATGAAGCCGTTGGCCGGATCCGCGGCAAAGAGCACGGCGGCGACAACCTCTTCGACCTCCGCGAGCCGGCGCATGGGGATGCCGCGAGCGATCTTGGCCTCGGCATCCGGTTCGACAGCGCCCGGCTTGCCGAGCACCATCTGGGTGCGCGCGAAGGACGGGCAGACGGCGTTGATGCGAATGCCGCGCCGGGCATTTTCGGCGGCGGCCGATTTCGTCAGGCCGACCACACCGTGTTTGGCGGCCGAATAGACCGAGAGCAGCGGCGCGCCTGAAAGGCCTGCCACCGAGGCGACGTTGACGATCGCCCCGCCCTTTCGGCCCTCCCGCGCGTCCATCGCGGAAATCTGATGCTTGAGAGCAAAGAAGACGCCCATCAGGTCGATAGCGATCACCATCATCGCCTCCTCGGCCGAAATCTCGGTCAGGCGCTTGTAGTCATGGGCGATGCCGGCGTTGTTGATGGCGACGTCGAGACCGCCGAAGCGCTGGAACATCATCTCCACGAGGTGCTGGTGGGTAGCCTCCTGTGCAACATCGCCGGCCATCACCGCAATCTCGGCGCCGGATCCGTCAAGATCATGCTTCAGCCTTTCCAAGGCATCGTCCGACAGATCGGTCAGCAGCAGCCGTGCGCCAGCTTCGGCGAAGGCCGCGGCAAGCGCCCGGCCGAAGCCGCCTGTCGCACCGGAGATGAGAATTCGCTTGCCGACAAAGCGGCTTTTGCCCGTCATCAGACCGTCTCCCCGATCAGTTCAACGGCGTGGCGCGCCAGCACCGGGACGCTGCGTCCGTAGATCTTGGCCTTCTCCGGGTTGGACGCATTGCCTTGCGTGTAGCGCTTGAACACGCCCTGCAGGATCGCAGCCAGACGGAAAAAGGAAAAGGCCAGGTAAAAATTCCAGTCCCGCGGTTCGGCGATCCCACGGCGCTCGCAATATCGGGCGACATATTGCTCCTCGGTCGGCAGGCCGAGCGCGGTCCGGTCCGTGTCGCCCAGACCCTTGAAGGCGCCACGATGGGGCAGACGCCACTGCATGCACTGATAGGCGAGATCGGCCATCGGATGGCCGAAAGTCGACAGTTCCCAGTCGAGAACCGCGAGGATCTTCGGCTCGTCCTTGGCAAAGATCATGTTGTCGAGCCGATAGTCGCCATGAACCAGGCTCGCGTCCCCCTCGTCGGCTGGAATATTGTCCTCCAGCCATGCCATCAGCCGGTCCATGTCCTCGATCTCGTCAATTTTCGACTGCCGGTACTGGTCCGACCAGCGCGAGAACTGGCGGTGGAAATAGTTGCCGGGCCGACCGAAGTCGGTGAGGCCGACCGCCTTGACATCGACCGAATGCAAGGCCGCGAGCGCCGTGTTCATCGCGTCGTAAATCGCGCCTCGCTCGGCCTTCCCCTCGATTTCGGGCAGGCCCGGGTCCCAGAAGATGCGGCCATCCAGATGCTCCATGACAAAGAACATCCGACCGAATGGAGAATCGCTTGCCTCGCACAGATGCAGCATCTTCGGCACCGGCACGTCGGTGCCGGCCAGCGCCTTCATCACCTTGAATTCCCGATCGACCTGATGGGCTGATTTCAACAGATCGCCCGGCGGCTTGGCCCGCAGGACGTAGGTGCCGCTGTTGGCGTCGATGCGAAAGGTCGGGTTTGACTGGCCGGCCTGGAACTTGACGAGGCGCTGCATCCCCTCGAAGCCCTCGATATGCTCCTGGAGATAGGCGCCGAGTGCCGCCTCGTCGATTTCATGGACTTCAGCGTCGCTCGTCATGGCACCGCTTCCTCTTCCCGGTTCGAACGATGGCGCCGAGGCCCCGCAGAGCAAAACGCTGCCCGTCCCCGCTTCAGCCCGACGGCGCGTCAGTAGACCTCGAACAGACCGGCAGCGCCCATGCCGCCACCCACGCACATCGTGACGACAACCCATTTGGCGCCGCGCCGCTTGCCCTCGATCAGGGCATGGCCGGTCATGCGCGCACCGGACATGCCGTAGGGGTGGCCGACCGAAATCGCTCCGCCGTCGACGTTGAGGAGCTCGTTGGGGATGCCGAGCCGGTCGCGGCAATAGAGCGCCTGGGACGCGAAGGCCTCATTCAGCTCCCACAGGCCGATGTCGTCCATTCTCAGGCCGTTCTTCTCCAAAAGCTTCGGCACGGCGAAGACCGGCCCGATGCCCATCTCGTCCGGGTCGCAGCCGGCGACCGCAATGCCGACATAGCGACCGAGGGGCGCAAGGCCGCGCTTTTCGGCGTCCCTGGCCTCCATCAGCACGCTTGCCGATGCGCCGTCGGAGAGCTGCGAAGCGTTGCCGGCGGTGATGTAGCGGCCTTCCTTGATCTCCTGCCCGCCCTTGAACACCGGATTGAGCTTCTGCAGGTCGGCGAGCACCGTCTGCGGGCGGTTGCCTTCATCGCGGTCGAGGGTGACCTTAAGGTCGGATATCTCCCCGGTCGCCTTGTCCTGCACCTTCATCATCGTGGTCATCGGCACGATCTCGGCATCGAAGCGGCCGTTCGACTGGGCCTCGGCGGTGCGCTGCTGGGACTGCAGGGCGAACTCGTCCTGCGCTTCGCGGGACACGCCATAGCGCTCGGCGACGATTTCGGCCGTCTCCAGCATCGACATGTAGAGCGCCGGCCGGTGCTCCCTGATCCACGGATCGCGCATCCGGAACGTGTTCATCTTGTCGTTCTGGACGAGCGAGATGGATTCCAGACCGCCACCCACCGCGATCGTCATGTTGTCGCAGACGATCTGCTTGGCCGCGACGGCAATGCCCATCAGGCCGGAGGCGCACTGGCGATCGAGCGACATGCCGGCGACGCTGGTGGGCAGGCCGGCACGCATGGCGCATTGGCGGGCGGCGTTCTGGCCGGTCGAGCCCTGCTGAAGGGCCGCCCCCATGACGACGTCCTCGATCTCGGCCGGGTCGATCCTGGCGCGCTCGACGGCGTGCCTGATGGCGTGACCGCCCAGCGCCTGGGCCTGAGTGTCGTTGAAGGCGCCGCGATAGGCCTTGCCGATCGGCGTGCGGGCGGTGGAAACGATGACGGCTTCTCTCATCGGCGATGAGCCTCCCTGTCTTCTGATAAACTGCTTTAAAGTGAACGGCGCGCCGCGTGAACTGCCACCGACCCGTCTCGCATTTTGGCCCTTGCTGCGTCGCTACACGGCCGGCGCATCGAGAACGGCGAGGGTGATCCAGTGCGCCGAAAGCGCCGGTTTGATCGCCTTCTCGATCTCGATGATCGAATCCCAGGACGTCTGCAGACTGACGGCGCGCTCCTTCAGTTCGATCATGCGAAAGCGGCCACGCACTCGCGAGCCCGCTTTGACGGGAGAAAGGAATCGCACCTTGTCGAAGCCGTAATTGATGCCCATCCGCGTGCCGACCACGCCCGGCAGCGCCGAATAGGCGAGCGTCGACAGCAGCGAAATCGTCAGGAAGCCGTGAGCGATGGTGCCGCCGAAGGGCGTCTCGGCCTTGGCCCTCTCCGGGTCGACATGAATGAACTGGTGATCATGGGTTGCGTCGGCGAAGGTGTCGATCATCACCTGGTCGACCGTCACCCAGTCGGACAGCAACTCTTCGCCGCCGAGATGGGCGCGGTAGTCCGCAAGCGGCACGAGGCTTTCGCGCAGCCTCGCCTCGGTCGCGGCGGAGGATTCGGATGCGGCGCTCATCAGCCCTCCTGAAACAATTCGTGGCCCGTCTCGACGCCGATGCCGCCGTCGAGTGGCAGGATCGCTCCGGTGGTATATGCGCCGCCGCGGCCGCAAAGGAACAGCGCGGCGCCGGCGATGTCGTCGGGCGAGCCGATGCGGCCCATGGGCACGCCGGCGCCGACGCGCCCGGCCTTTTCGTCGGTGCCGGTCGCAAAGGCCGTCATCTTCGACTGGAAGGGTCCCGGCGCGAAGGCGTTGACGGTGATGTGGCGGCCGGCAAGTTCCTTGGCGAGGCAGCGGGTGAGGTGATGCACGGCCGCCTTGGATGAGGCGTAGGAGTAGACGTTTTCTCCCAAGGGCGCCGCCCCCATCACCGAGCCGAGATTGACCACCCGGGCCGGATCGTCGAGCGTCGCGGCCTTGTCGAGGAGCGGCAGCAATTGCTGGGTCATGGCAAACAACCCGGCGACATTGACGGAAAACACCTTCTGCCAGGCGCTGTAGGGGAACTCCTCCAGCGGCGCCCCCCAGGACACGCCGGCATTGTTGAAGAGGATGTCGAGCCGGTCGGTCCGGGTCTTGACCTCCTCTGCCAATGCCTTGACGCCCGCCTCGTTGGCGACGTCGCCGGCAAAGGCCTCGACCTTGCCGGGATGGCCTTCAGCGTTGATCTCGTCTGCGGTCGCCTGACAGGTATCCAGCTTGCGGGAGGCGATCATCACCTTCGCCCCCGCCCCGGCCAACGCCGTGGTGATCATCCGGCCGATGCCGGTCGCTCCACCGGTGACGAAAGCGGTTTTGCCCTCCAGCGAAAACAGGCGGGCGAGGATCGGCATGTCGGTCATCGTGTCAGCTCCCAATTCGTCTCTTGAGCCCCGGACGCGAGCCAGTCTTGACCCGGAAACATCACGAGCGGGGTTTCGTCCGGCACCCGGTTCGAGCCGACGAACGAGCCTTTTAACAGCGTTGTCATCACGCTCGTCACATGAGCGCAATTGACAACATACCCGCTGGTATGTCCAGTGGCACCATGATCGAACATCGGGACGCGTCAACGACGGCTCGAAACGCCGAGGCCGGGAACGGCAAGACTGCGGTGCCCAGCGCCGCCTTGCCGCGCGAGCCCACCCGCGTCCGCCGCGAAGTGCCGGACGACGCGCGTGCCGCATTGCTTGCAGCCGCCGCCAGGGCCTTTTCCGAGCGCGGCTTCGCGGCCACCTCGATCGATGACGTCGCGCGAAGGCTCGGTGCCACCAAGGGCCTCGTCTACCATTACTACCGCTCGAAATCGGAGCTGTTCTTCGATGTCTGCCTTACCGGCATGGCCCTAGACTTCGCTGCGGTCGAGCCAGCGGCCGGCGCTCCTGACAGGGCTGTCAGCCGCTTGGCCGCGATGGCAATGTCCCATATCAAGGTGATGATGGAGAAGATCGATTTCCAGCACGTGATCCTGCAGGGAGTCTCGCTGCATCTGTCGGGGCCGAAGACGGCCGAGGATCGCGAAACACTGGCGCGGCTGATCGCCGAGCGCGACCGATACGAGACGCTGTTTCGCGGCGTCATCGCCGCGGGCCGGCGTGAAGGCGATCTCGCCGACGAGTGCGACCTGGCCATCGTCGGCAGGGCATTCCTGTCCACCGTCAATTCGCCGGTCTTCTGGTATCGCGAGCGCGACCGTGAAACCCGAAAAGACCGCGAGGCCATCGCCCGCGATCTTGCCATCTTCGCCCTTGCGGGCGCCGGCGCGAGCCGAACCATCCTGGAAGAGGAATTCTCCCTATGAACGAGATGACACAGCCGCCCCGCGCATCCGACGCCATGGCCCTCGGCATGACCGAGCGCCTCAAGCCCATCCATGCGGCCGTCCGCGAAATGGTCCGCGACGAGATCGGGCCGCTCAGCGAGGAGTTCCTCGCCGAGGTCTCGAAAGGCGAGCGC
>JBBSUS010000017.1:0-11947 GCA_038234195.1 Hyphomicrobiales bacterium
GCGATCACCGTCTCGACCATCGCCGCAATCGCCGTCTTCGCCAAGAGCTTTGCACTGCGGCTGGGCAATGGCGGCCGCAGCCGGACAGGCTTCGCGCTGATGTCCGCCCTGGAGATCGCCGGCGCGCTGGTCATGCTGGTCGTCGGCATCGGACTCCTCGCCGGCGCGTTGCAGGCGTTCTGAACGTGACCGATGCGAAGCCCGCCTTCCAGCGGTGCAGCCGGAGCCGCAGCATGGCGTCACGTCGGCGCGCAAAGCGAGCACGAGGGCAAATCCGCGGACATTTCAAACGATTCGCAGGCGCTCCGCGCTGATTCGTCCCTTTCGTTTTGCAGCGCACGCTTTATGTTGCGAACGATTCCAATCAGGCACCGGACGGATTCATTATGGTCGAACTGGCCCTCCCGAAGAATTCCACGATCACCGAAGGCAAGGTCTGGGAGAAGCCCGCGAACGCCAACAACGTGCGCGAATTCAAGATTTATCGCTGGTCGCCGGACGATGGGAAGAACCCGCGCACCGATACCTTCTACGTCGATACCGACGATTGCGGCCCGATGGTCCTCGACGCGCTTTTGTGGATCAAGAACAAGGTCGACTCGACCCTGTCGCTGCGCCGCTCTTGCCGCGAGGGCATCTGCGGCTCCTGCGCCATGAACATCGACGGCTCCAACACGCTGGCCTGCACCAAGGGCATGGACGAAATCTCAGGTCCGGTCGCGATCTACCCGCTGCCGCACATGCCGGTGATCAAGGATCTGATCCCCGACCTGACCGTGCCCTACGCCCAGTTGCGTTCCATCGAGCCTTGGTTGAAGACCGAAACGCCCGAGCCCGAGCACGAGTGGAAGCAGAGCCATGACGACCGCGAGAAGCTCGACGGTCTTTACGAATGCATCCTGTGCTTCTGCTGCCAGACGTCCTGCCCTTCGTATTGGTGGAACGGCGAGCGCTATCTGGGTCCCGCCGTGCTTTTGCAGGCCTATCGCTGGCTGATCGATTCGCGCGACGAGGCGACCGGCGAGCGGCTCGACAATCTGGAAGACCCGTTCAAGCTCTACCGTTGCCACACCATCATGAACTGCACCCAGTCCTGTCCGAAGGGTCTCAACCCGGCCAAGGCGATCGCCGAGATCAAGAAGATGATGGTCGAGCGTCGCGTCTGATCTTCGATCGACCGCGGCGACCGGGCGGGCCTCCGCCGCGCAGGAACCGGCAAGATTGTGACCGGCCGCGGGCCGGATCGCACCACCCGAACGCATGCAAGGTCCGGAATCATCAAATCCATGGCTTTTTCGTCTCCGCTGTGATTGCCGCGCATGCGAACCCCGCGAAAATGCTAAATCTTTGAACGCGCGAACTGTTCGGCATTCCGTTCCCGATCCGCCCCTGATGCCGGTCTGCAACACGGACGAACCAAACGCGCGAAAGCGTGACGCGATGCGGAACTCGACGTGCTGCCGTCATTTTTGGCCGCCACGGATGCGGACATGACGACGAACCGCCACTCCCTTCGCCGCCCGACCGATTCTTATCGGGTGATCCGCCGCTTCCTTTGTGCCTTTGCGCTGTTCGGCGCGGTCGGCACGGCGGGCTGCGTCAATGCCATCGACACGATGACCGCGTCATCGGCGGTTCAGCCCGCCTCCGTCGAGGTCAGCAGCAAGGATCAGGAGTGCCTCGCCCGGGCGATGTATTTCGAATCCAACCGGTCGAGCGAAGCCGGCATGCTGGCGGTCGGCACGGTGGTGATGAACCGCGTGGCGAGCGAACGTTATCCGAACACGGTTTGTAGCGTCGTCGGCCAGCGCAGCCAGTTCGCGCCGGGCGTGATGAGCCGGGCGATGACGTCGGGCAAGGAACTCGCCATGAACGTCGCCCGCGACGTTCTGAGCGGCAAGCGCCACAAGGACGTGAAGACGGCGATGTACTTCCACACAGCCGGCATGCGCTTCGGCTACCGCAACATGAACTACGTCGCCGTCGCCGGCGGCAACGCCTTCTACCAGAAAATCCAGCGTGGCTATCGCGACCTGCGGATGGCCACGCAGAAGGATGTTCTGATGGCACAGCAGAAGGCAGAAACGCGCGGCGAATCCTTCGTCACGACCGCCTCGGCGATGATGCCGAAGGAGAACGAGCGCCAGGTCGCCAGCCCGTTCCAGGCGATCTGGAAGGGGCTCACTTCGCCCAAGTCCGAAAAGGCCGAGACGCAAGTGGCATCGACGGCTCAAGCGCCGGTCGCAGAGCCGTCCGCCACCGAGACGGCGGAGACCCGCGTGGCCTCCAAGGGCGGCCGCACGGTGCGCGCGAGCAAGCGTAAGCTCACGTCCGCCCCGTCCGCGGTCGACGAGGCAGCGCTCGAAGACCGCATGGGTGGCCTGCCGGGCGTTGCGAGCGATCTTGGTTCGATGATGTCGGCGAGCCGCGGCTCGAACGGCGCTACGGCCAGCGGCGTCGAGAACGCCTTCACCAGCGGCAACTGATTTCAATCTTTGCGGCGCCTGGCCTTTCGAGCGTCTGACGATCGATACCAGAGGCTCGGCCGGTTTGCCGTGACGTTTAGCGGCATCGCTCGCGAGGTGGGGCGGCGAACGCTTGGCGACGGCCTATATGCCGATGCAAACCGATCGTTCGGTTCGGTCGCCTTGGGGATTGAAGGCGTCCGGCCCGGGGACGATCGCAAACCGCGCCTCCCTCCGGACCGATTGCCATCATGCAGACCACCGAAGACTTGAATCTCGACCGCGTCGGGCCCGTGCTGTTCGCCAGGGGCGGCGACGAGCGATCGAGCCGTCTCGGTGCCCTCGTCGTATTGCCGCAGGGCGAACCGGCGCCGAAGCTCGTTGCCGAGACCGGCAAGGCTGCGGCCCCTGAGATCGCGCCGCACGCGCTGGCTACGATGTTCGGCCGCACCGTCTGGCTTTACGATTTCGCCCTGCCATCAACCGAGCGCGCCGCCTATCGCCTCGGCGGCGAGCGCTTCGAGGTCGAGCCGGTCTGCGGTGCCGCCACGCGCATCGCCTATGTGTCCTGCAACGGCCAGGAGGAAGGCGACTGGACGCGCGACATCGACGAGCGCGACATCATGTGGACGAGGCTCGCCCGCGAAAACGAGGCAAGGCCATTTGCCCTGATGCTGCAGGGCGGCGACCAGCTCTACGCCGATGACGTCACGAAGTGCCACCGCGAAGTGGAAGCCTGGTGGGCGCTGCCGCAAGCGGAGCGGGCCGACCAGCCGTTGTCGAGCGAAGGCCGCGAGGCGATGCGACGGTTCTATTTCGACCGCTATTGCGGCACCTTCGCGCGGCCGGCGATGAAGGCGCTGGCGGCTCGGGTTCCCTCGGTGATGATGTGGGACGACCATGACATCGTCGATGGCTGGGGCAGCTATCCGCAACCCATGCTGGAGGGTCCGATCGGCCGCGGCCTGTTCGAATCGGCGCGCGAGATGTTCCTGCTCTTCCAGCTTGCCGCCACCGAAGGCGCAATGCTCGACATCGCCTTCGATCCCACGGCCGCGACCCTCGGCATCGCGGTGCGCTATCCGAAGCTGTCGATCATCGCGCCGGATCTGCGCAGCGAGCGACGGCTCGACCAGGTCATGGCCGATGCCGGCTGGAAGGGGTTTTCAAGCGCGATGCAGGCGACTCCCGGCGTGGACCGGCTCATCCTGATGTCGAGCGTTCCCGCGCTCGGACCGCGTCTCAGCTGGGTAGAGGCGGTGTCCGACTGGACCCCCGGCACGGCCGAACTCGAGGACGATCTTCGCGATCAGTGGCAAAGCCGCACCCATCGCAAGGAATGGAAACGCCTGCTCATCATGCTCGCCGAGCATCAGGAACGATATCCTGGAATGGTCACCGTCGTGTCGGGCGAAATCCATCTGGCGACGCGCGGCGAGCTGACGCTGCAGGACGGGACGATCCTGCATCAGCTGGTCGCTTCGGGCATATCCCATCCGGCGCCCCACGGCACCTATCCGAAGATGCTCGGATTTCTCGCCCGGCTCGGCGAGAGTCCGCTGCCGAAACGCAAGTCGCGCCTGCGTGCGCTGCCCGGGCAAACCGGCATTTACGTCGGCGAGCGCAATTATCTGGTGCTTGAACGCGAAGACAGCGAATGGACTGCCGAATGGGAGCTCGAAGACAGCGGTCGCACCCCGTCCTTGATGCTCTGAAGGTTCCGGCAGAGCGTCGACCCAGGCGTCTTCTTGGCTCTTTCGCCAGCGCCCTGGCTGACGGAGCGCGCCTGCGAGCATCGATGGTCGCGCGCATTGAGGCTTGGCGTGGCGGCAGCTTCAATTGCGACGCGCTTGTCGCAAAGCGGGCGATGATGAGACGAAAATTCCGATTTTCGCCCAATGGGTTGCGCTAAACTCAATAAAGTTCCCTGATCGTAGAAAGACCCTATTGTCGCCAGGGTCTCTTCTTTTTTTCGTCACAGGAATTATCGAAAGGAGCGCCACCGAAGGATGCACCGAACGAATGGGGGATGCATCCGACAAGCAGGGGAATACAATATGAAATTTCTACCGAAAGCCGCGTTGGCTGCCGTCCTGTTCGCAGGCACGATGGCCGGAGGAATTAGCGCGGTTCCGACGGTAGCTTCCGCCGGTGCAACGCACTTTTCCGGGGCCGCGTCCTATTACGGCAAGCGATTCCACGGTCGGCGCACGGCCAATGGCGAGAGCTTCAACATGAACTCGATGACCGCAGCACACAAGACGCTGCCCTTCGGCACCAAGGTCAAGGTGACGAACCGCTCGAACGGCAAGTCGGTCGTCGTGCGCATCAACGATCGCGGCCCTTACGTTGGCGGGCGGGTTATCGACCTGTCGCGCGCCGCGGCCGCCAAGATCGGCATGCTGAACTCCGGCACTGCCAAGGTTTCCATCGCAGTTCTTTAAGGCGTCGACGACGGACCGGCGGTCCGCTCGCGACCGCATCCTGTCCAAACCCTTCTGCCGCCTTGTTTCGCGTCAGCACGCCGTGTGCCCGAAGGGGTTCGCGGCGTTTTGCTTGTCCCGCGGGTCCAGTCGTCGTGTCAGCGAGGCTCAGTTCGCGACCGGGGCAGGCGCGGCGTCGGTGCCTTGTTCGTTGGAAAATCCGTACACCGCCATCTTCCCGGTCTTCGCCGAATAAAGCGGGGCGTCGATGATCGCGAGCTCGTGCGCGCCGAGGCTTTCTGCCGTCGGCCCGTCGATCCCGAAGATCACCGTCTGCTCGGTCGGATCGCCCGGCGTCCAGGGTTCATCGAGCTGGAACTGGTCACTCGCATTGGTGCGCGCCGGCAGATAGGCGAAGACGTCGACGGGATCGTCGCGCAGGGCGTGGATCATGCCTGCCGTCAGAGCCCGCCCGGCGATGACGATGCGGTCGGCGTCGACATGATCGGCCACCGCCACCAGATTGGCCGCGGTTTGCGACCAGCCGCCGAGTTGTCGCAACTGTCGGGCCGGCCCTGATGCGGTCCGTGGGTCGAGCGCGACTGTACCGACGAGGATCGCGGCGGCGATCGCACCGCAGACGAGGAGATTGGTGACGAAGAAGAAGCGCCAGCGATGGCGCACGACCAGCGCTGTCGCCAGGATCACGCCGGCTGGATAGGCGGTCGCACCCCAGTTGACGTTGGCCTGCGAAAGGAAGCCTTGCACGGTGATGACGAAGAGTATCGGCCAGGACAGCCAGAGCAGCAGCCGGTCGGTCTGCGGCGTTTGCGTGCGGGCGCCGAGAACCAAGGCGTTGATCATCGCGCCGAACACCACCGGACCAACGACGCCGAACTGTGCCCCGAGGAATTCCAGGCCGTGACTGATATTCAGCTTGGAGAAGCTCCAGCCGATATTGTCGCCAGTGTGTTCGAAGGTGGCAAAGCCGTTGGTGGCGTTCCACCAGAGGTTAGGCGCGATCAGGAGAAGGATCAGGACCAGTGCGATCGCCGCCTCGACCCGCAGCACCGCCCGGCGCACGTTCGGGATGGCAATTGCCGCGACGATCACCAGCAGGGGCAGGTAGATCATGGCATATTTGGCGTACAGCCCGATGCCGGTCGCGACCGCGAAACCCAAGGCGCTGAAGAGCGATGGCTTCTCGACGTAGGAGATCAGGCAGGCGAGGGCGACGCTCCAGAAGAACAGGAGGAACACGTCGGTGGTGATCAGGAAGGACGAAACCGCAATGCCCGGCAGGATGGCGTAGAAGATGCCGGTCCAGAAGCCGGTTGTGCGGCCGTAGAGCTTGCGCGCCAGGCCCGCGAGCACGAGCGCGGTCGCACAATGAAAGATCGGCGAGGCCGAGCGCACGCAGGCCGCGCCCGACCCGCAGATTTCGGTCTCAACGCCGATGATCCAGGCGATCAGCGGCGGCTTGGTGAAATAGCCGAACGCAAAGTTCTGCGACCAGGCCCAGTATTGCGCCTCGTCGAAGCCGAGTTCGCTCGGCGACAGGAACAGCGCGATGAGTCGCGCGAGGGTCAGCGCGCCGAGAACGAGAAGCAGGAGGCCGGTGCCCGGATCGACGTCCTGCAGACGAACGCGGCTGGCGCGGCTGTCCTCGATGCCGGCGGCTGTGGCAAATGTCATGAAGGCCCTCGTCTTGGCGCGGTCGCCGCTTTCGCTTATGGGGAGCGGCAAGAACCGGTCTCGAGCATCGAGCGGATTCGTCGGAGCCGATGGCCGGGTCGTCCGATCCGGATTGTTCGCGCAGCGAACCGGCGCCCGCGAGCGCCCACAATTTCGCTTGCCTGCGGCTGTAGAGGCCAGCGCTCCGGAACGAAAGAGGCAAGGCGCCTCAAGGGTCGTCTCGAAGCGCAATGCAGATGAAAAAGTCACATCCGAAGAGCCCAGACGAAGCGTTGAACGATGAATCGTCGTTGGAGGCGCTGCCGATGCTGTCCTTCGAGACAGGCCGGCCTGGCCTCATGCTGGTCAGCGTCCTGCTCGTGGCACTCTGCGCGGTCAGCGTTGCCTTTCTTGCCTTCCCGGGCGTCGACCGTGCGGTGAGCGGCATCTTCTACGTCGAGGGAGCCGGATTCGCGCTGACCGCCGACCCGGCACTGCATCTGCTGCGCAATCTCGGCATGCTGGCAACGACGGCGGTCATCGTCACCGCCATCCTGGCGTTGGCCGCACCCTTCTGCGTCACCTGGCGGCTGATCGACCTCAAGCCCCACGCCGCATTATACCTCCTGGCCGTCTACGCCATCGGCCCTGGGCTGATCGTCAACGCGTTTCTCAAGAACGGGTTTGGCCGTCCAAGGCCGCGCAACATCCTGGAATTCGGCGGCGACGCGGCGTTCACCAATGTCTGGACCGTCGTCGGCGGCTGTGTCGGCAATTGCTCCTTCACGTCCGGAGAAGCCTCGGCCGCCGCTGCGATCCTGGCGCTGGTCTTCGTCGTGCCCAGGCGCTGGCGGCTGGTGACCGGCATGCTCCTGACGCTGTTTGCGGCGGAGGTTTCGATCAGCCGCATCGCGTTCGGGGGCCATTTCCTCTCCGACACGCTGTTGTCCTGGATCGTCGTCCTTTTGGTGGTGGTGCTGTTGCGACCGCTGTTTCTCGGTCCGCGCGGCGTCCGGATCGACCGGACCGTGGCGCGCATCGCACAGCGCTTCGCTTTGACGGCGCCTGTGCGCCGCGCGGCATTTGCCGAAGCGTCACAATGCGATAAGAGGGCGCCGATGAACGACAGCCCTTCTCCCCTCGATACGCCTTCGCGCGATCCGGCGCTCGGCCAAGGCGCGCTTGCGCGCAGTGTGATATTCCCTCGCGCGCCATACGCGCTCCTCAGCGTCGTCATTCCGGCCCGCAACGAGGCGCAGAACCTGGCGATCCTTGTCGTTGAGATCGCCGAGGCCCTGTCCCATCGCGACCATGAGATTCTCGTGGTCGACGACGGCTCCACCGACGGCACGGCCACGACGCTCGCCGACTTGAAAGCCAAGGGCCGCAACGTTCGCCATATTCGTCACGACCGCTCCTGCGGCCAGAGCCGCGCCGTGCGCAGCGGCATGATGGCGGCAGCCGGCGATCTCGTCGTGACCATCGACGGCGACGGCCAGAACGATCCGGCCTTCATCCCCGACCTCGTCATGGCGCTGGAAGCCGCAGGTCCCGGCGCCGGGCTTGCCGCCGGCCAGCGGATCGGGCGCACCGATACGAAGTTGAAGCAGTTCTCGTCGCGCTTTGCCAACAATTTGCGCACGGCGATCCTGCACGATGCGACGCGCGACACCGGCTGTGGCCTGAAGGCCATTCCGACCGAGTTGTTCCGTCAACTGCCGTTCTTCGACGGATGGCATCGCTATCTGCCGGCGCTGGTCATGCGCGAGGGCCATACGGTGGTCCATGTCGACGTGAAGGACCGCAACCGCCGCTTCGGCCAGTCCAATTACGGCATCTTCGATCGCGGCCTGCGCGGCATCCTCGACCTTTACGGCGTATGGTGGCTGTTGCGCCGGGCCAGGAAACTCCCCGTGGTCGACGAAATCGCGCTCGCCAGCCCGATGGATACTGCAAACGAGAGCACGGCGCGCTGACGACGCCGAAGCCGGCCGCAGCCAGTGAATGAGGGCCGCCCGAGCGGTCGTCCAACCCCTTTTTGAGAACGGTGCGCCATGCGCGACATCATCGACTATATCGATCACGTCTTCGTCCAGCAGTTCGACTTCTGGATCATCCTCGGCCTCATCGCCCAGGCGATGTTCACCGGTCGCTTTCTCGTCCAGTGGATCGCCTCCGAGCGCGCGAGGCGCAGCGTCGTCCCGGTCACCTTCTGGGTGTTTTCGCTGGTCGGGGGTTCGCTGCTCTTGGTCTATGCGATCCAGCGCCGCGACCCGGTCTTCATCATCGGACAGGCGACCGGGCTCTTCGTCTATGCCCGCAACTTGGTGCTGATCGTAAAGGAGCGCAAACGCGCACTGGTCGTCACGGGTCCCGTCTCGGCGGCCAAGGCCGTCTCCGCCAAGCGCTGACGCAGTTGCGGAGTTCGGCCACGCGGGCCGCGGGGTCCGCTTCGTCCTTCATGCCGCGAAGGTGCGCCTGAGGACATCGAACCAGTTGCGATGGGCGATCTTCTCTATGAGGTCGCGCCCATAGCCGTGCCCGACCATCGCGTCGAACAGCACCGGCAGACCTGCGGCATCGCCGATGGCCGCCGGAATGATTGCGCCGTCGAAATCGGAACCGATCGCCACGCCATTTTCGCCGAGGCGTTCGATCATCGCGTCGAGATGGCGCAGCATCGTCTCGATCGGTGTGTCGGCATCCATTCCCCCATCTTCGCGCAAGAATGCGGTCGCGAAATTGAGCCCGACGACGCCGCCGCTTTCGGCGATGGCGTCAAGTTGCCGACCGGTCAGATTGCGGCTGACGGGACACAGGGCGTGGACGTTGGAATGGGTCGCCACGAGTGGACTGTCCGTCAGTTTCGCGACGTCCCAGAAGCCCTTTTCGTTGAGATGCGACAGGTCGAGGAGAATACCCAGCGCGTTGCAGCGCGTGACGAGGTTTTGGCCCGCCTCGGTCAGACCGCCGCCGATGTCCGGCGAGCCCGGAAAGCGCATTGGCACGCCGTCGGCGAAGATGTTGTTGCGGCTCCAGACCATTCCGATTGAGCGAAGTCCGGCCGCATGAAGGAGATCGAGAAGCACCAGATCGGGGTCGATCGCCTCAGCGCCCTCGATATGCATGACGGCCGCCAGCGCTTGCGCGGAAAAGGCGGCCTCGATGTCCGCGGCGCTGCGGCAGATGCGCAGGCCGCCTTTCGCGGCGCGTTCGAGCCGTGACAGGATCGAGATCATCGCAAAGGTCGCGTCCCGGCCCTCGGCGACCGTCAGAGGCGGCGGCAGAGGAAGATCGTATCCACCCTTCGGCATGCGGTCGAGCACGCTGGCGTCGTGCGGTGAGGGCGGAAACATCGCGAAAAGCCCGCCACCCAGTCCGCCGGCTCGCGCTTTGACGATGTCGATGTGTCCGCGCGTCTCGCCGGTCAGAAACCTGTCGAAGGCCGCGGTGCCCGGCCCGGTGCCACCGTCGCGCCAAAGCCGCAGGAGGCTGTCATTGTGGCCGTCGAAGACCTTGGGATGCGACATTCGGCACGACCTTTCGCGAGTGGCCCGTTCTCGTCATTTCGCACGGGCTGCCGGACAGCTGCAACGGCAGTACGCCTTACGACAACGGCGCCGTGCTCTGGTCCCGTGGAGCCGACGACCGGTCCCGGCCTTGACACCCCAGGGCGCCCTGCTAGCCTCCGATCGTCCAAGGGGAGTTCCAGTAGGGAACTGAGAGGCCGACTGGCGCTGAAACAGCGTCACCGCGGCGACCCTTACAACCTGATCCAGTTCGTACTGGCGTAGGGATGGGAAAGCCGCTCGTGATCTGTTTTCGACTTCGTCGTTGAGACGTCTTCGCTCGTCGTGCCGAAAAAGGCGCGAGCGGGTCTTCACGCGTGCGGCCCTTCGATCACCGATGCTCTGACTGGATCTCTTGCTCGCGCTACGGCGCGAAGAGGAGAGCCGACGATGAATATCCACACCAAGAGCAGCGCCCCGACCCTGGCGGTGACGACAGGGCCGCTGCCTGCCTCGCGAAAGATCTTCGAGTCCGGCACCGCCTTTCCTTGTATCCGCGTACCGATGCGGGCCATTTCCGTCCACCCGACCGCTGGCGAGCCCGACGTCGTCGTCTACGACCCGTCAGGTCCCTACACCGATGCGAACCATGTCACCGAGATCGCCGGAGGCCTGCCGCGCATCCGCGACAGCTGGATCGCGGCAAGGGGCGACACGGAACTCTATGACGGTCGGCTGGTGAAGCCGGAAGACAACGGCAACCTTCCGCAAGACAAGCTGACGCCGGAATTTCCCATTCGGAATGCGCCGCGCCGCGCGACGGGCGGCCGATCGGTCAGCCAGTACGAATACGCCCGCGCGGGGATCGTCACTGCCGAGATGGAGTTCGTCGCGATCCGAGAGAACCTCGGCCGCAAGGCGGTGAAGGAGGCGATGGTGCGCGACGGAGAGCCGTTCTCCGCGGTCACGCCCGACTTCATCACCGCCGAATGGGTGCGCGACGAGGTGGCATCCGGCCGGGCGATCATCCCGGCCAACATCAACCATCCCGAACTGGAGCCGATGGCGATCGGCCGGAACTTCCTGGTCAAGATCAACGCCAATATCGGCAATTCGGCCGTCACCTCGTCGATGGCCGAGGAGGTGGAGAAGATGGTCTGGGCGATCCGCTGGGGTGCCGACACGGTGATGGACCTGTCCACCGGACGCAACATCCACAACATCCGCGACTGGATCATCCGCAATGCGCCGGTGCCGATCGGCACCGTGCCGATCTATCAGGCGCTGGAGAAGGTGAACGGGATTGCCGAGGATCTCAGCTGGGAGGTCTTCCGCGACACGCTGATCGAGCAGGCCGAGCAGGGCGTCGACTATTTCACCATCCACGCCGGCGTGCGGCTCCATCACATCCCGCTGACCGTCAGCCGCACCACCGGCATCGTCTCGCGCGGCGGATCGATCATGGCCAAGTGGTGCCTGCATCACCACAAGGAGTCGTGTCTCTACGAGCATTTCGCCGAGATCGCCGATATCTGCCGAGCCTACGATGTGTCCTTCTCCATGGGCGATGGGTTGCGCCCCGGCTCGATCGCCGACGCCAACGACGCGGCGCAATTCGCCGAGCTCGATACGCTGGGCGAACTCACCAAGATCGCCTGGGCCAAGGGCTGTCAGGTGATGATCGAGGGTCCCGGCCATGTGCCGATGCACAAGGTCAAGGAGAATGTCGACCGGCAGATGCGGGTCTGCTGCGAGGCGCCCTTCTTTACGCTCTGACCGCTCGTCACCGACATAGCGCCGGGCTACGACCACATCACCTCCGGCTTCGGCGCGGCGATGATCGGCTGGTTCGGCACGGCGATGCTTTGCTACGTCA
>JBBSUS010000018.1:0-11943 GCA_038234195.1 Hyphomicrobiales bacterium
CCTGCGCCGCGAGGCGCGGTTCTATCGTTGGCGCGAGCGCAAGGCCCAGGAGGTGGCGGACGCGCGGCGCGTCGCCCAGGAGGAGCAACGCAAGGCGGCCGAGGCGGCGGCGCAGGCGCAAGCCGAGGCCGACGCGGAAGCAGCGCGCCAGAAGGCGGTGGCCCAAGCTGCGGCAGCCGAAGCAGATGCGGCCAAGGCGCGGCAGGACGAGGCGGCAGCCCGCCGCGCCGAACAGGCGCAGGCGGCCGCAGCAGCGCGGCGCCAGCGCGAGGCCGACGCGGCGCGCCAAGCGCCGAGCACGGCGCCTGCTCCGACCCCGACCCCGACGCCAACCCAGGGGCGCGGCAGCCGGTCGAGCAACGCCGATGCCGGCACGAACAGCGCAGGGGGCGGAGGGAATATCGATTTCGGCAGTGCAGGAGCCCCGAAGCCCAAGGACCCGCCGACGAGCTACCCGTCGCTGCCTGGTGTTTTCAATCCGTTGAAGATGCCGTCCTCGCGGTGACGCTCGTCGCCCGGCGATACGGCCGCGTCGGCGTTCGACCGCGTCTACGGACTTGGATTGCGCGTCGTGTGGCAGCGATGTGCGCGGTCGCCGCTGACGCGGCGTGGCGGCTCGAGAGAGTCATCGTTCGATCCGCCCGAGCGCGTCGGCGAGGACGAACAGGCGGATGGCGGAGGAGAGGTTGGTCGGCGGCTCGCGGCCCGCGTCGATCTCGGCGACGAGGGCCGCGAGCGCCATGTCGCGCTCGGCCGCGATGTGGCGCAGCTGCTGCCAGAACGGGTCCTCGATGCTGATCGATGTCTGGTGTCCGCGAATCGCCAGCGAGTGCTTGACGATCATCTGTTGCGGTTCGGCTTTGCGCGGCCGTCAAGGACGCGCGGCGCGTCCGGTGAAGGGCCGGCAGGTCCTGGCAGGCTATCGGATGGGTTGTCGGTGTCACCTCGGTGATCGAGCCTGGCGCCCGACAATGTACGATCGGCGCGTTGGCGCTCGGCGGCCGCCAGGTTTTTGAGGTCAGCCGGCGTTCCGAATTTCACCCGGTTGTCCGCGGCCTGCCGCTCCTTCGTCACACGCGCCGCCTGCTTGCGGGCGCGGCGCAGATTGACGATATCGGTCATGGCCATCAGATCCCTGTCAGCGGCCGGTCTGTAGGGCACCGCTCGCTGACGCCGGCAGCGATCCGGCTCTCAGGCAGGCGCTCAGGCCCTCGACCAAATCGGATTCCTCGGTCGGCCTCAACGCGCGTTGCTCAGGGCTTCTTGCGGAACGCGTCGAGCGAGACGACATCGGCGTCCTTCTTGTCGCCGGACTTTTCGGCGTCGGCGGCATCCTTGCTGCGCTTCTGCGCCGCAGCGGAACCCGCCGCGGTCTTCCCCTTGGCGGGCAGCTTGGTCGGCGCCGATGACGCCACGGGGGAAATCTGAGTCGGCTTGGCCGTTGCGTCGACCGCGGCGTCTTCGCCTTCGGTCTGCTCGTTGGCCGCGTCCATCCCGCGCACATCGAACTCGAGCTCGAAATTCACCGCAGGATCGTAGAAGCCGCGGATCGCCGCGAAGGGTATCAGCAGGCGCTCCGGGATGTCCGAGAAGGACAGGCCCACCTCGAAGGATGTGTCGGTGACCTGCAGGTCCCAGTACTGGTGCTGGATGACGATGGTCATCAGCTCCGGATATTTCTCACGCAGCCGCGAGGAGATGCGCACGCCCGGTGCCGATGTCAGAAAGGTGATGAAGAAATGGTGGTCTCCCGGCAGGCCGGTCTTCACGACTTCGCCGATGACCTTGCGGATCACGCCGCGCAGGGCCTCCTGTGCGAGAACGTCGTACCGGATGTGATCCTGACCCATGCTTCCCCATGTCTGTTGCCGACCTGCCACCATGTCGGGTGCGCGAAAATGATCCGCCACTCCGCAAAAAAGTGGAGGCTTCTGTTGCCAGGCGCCTCCGGGCCCCGCCTAAGAGTGCGAACCCTCAGGACTTGAATTGAAGCTATCACACAGCTTACGCTGCGAGACGTGCTTCCGCATAGTTGTCGTTTGCAACTATAAAAAGGCCCGATATCGGCGGAACCATGCCGAGCAAAAGTTCGATCTTTACGCCCTCGTCGATCCTATTTCGCCCCCGCCAGAGCCCACCGCGCGATGCATGGTGGGTTCTGGTGGAGGCGCCGGGTACCGCCCCCGGGTCCGAAAGGTTTATTACATCGTCCGTTTATCGCCATAGCCGATCGGATGACCGGCACCCCGATTATAAGGAGGATAACCGCCCGTGAAAAGGCATGGTGCTTCCGAAAGGCGACGAAATCGGACAGAATGACGCCGCGAACAACCCGTGGAGGTGGTCATGGACTATTTTGCCAAAGTGAAAGAGTACAATCCGAAGGCTGACGAAGAGCGTGTCAATCGGCTCCAGAAGCGCCTGGCGCTTGTCTTGAACAAGCGCGATACCGCTTCGGTCGCAGCCACCGATCCCAAAGAGGTCGAGCGGGCCACGGCCTGGGTGCAGAAGGCCTGTTCGGTTTCGGCAGAAGAGGCCAAGGGCGCGGTCGATAAGGCTCTGACGCAGATGAAGGACGAGCGCACCAAGAACCGGCTCGTCGTCTATTATCTGGCCGCCGACCACCTCGGCAAGCTCGCCCAGCTTTGACCGCAGGCCGCCGGTCGAATTCGCTCGACCGGTCTTTGGTGGTCATGTAGGGCGCCCCATAACGGGGCCTGGATTCGCGCCAAGGGTGTCTAGCTTTGGGCGTCGCAGGCGCGTCGGCAGCCTACGGGGGCGCGAGCGGCGCGGAACTGGCAATCGATAGAATGGCCGGCCCCGCATCGGGACCGGGGAGGGACATTTGCGGCAATATCTCGACCTGATGGACCACGTGCTGACCCACGGAACCGACCGCGGCGACCGGACGGGGACAGGGACGCGCTCGGTGTTCGGGCACCAGATGCGCTTCGATCTGTCGAAGGGCTTTCCGATGGTGACGACCAAACGGTTGCACTTCCGTTCGATCGTCCACGAACTGCTGTGGTTCCTGAAGGGCGACACCAATATCGCCTATCTCAAGGCAAACGGCGTCAAGATCTGGGACGAATGGGCCGACGAGAACGGCGACCTCGGTCCGGTCTACGGCGCGCAGTGGCGGTCCTGGCCGGATTATGAGGGCGGCACGATCGACCAGATCTCCGGCATCGTCGAGGCGATCCGCAAGACACCGAATTCGCGACGGCTGATCGTCTCGGCCTGGAACCCGGCGCTGGTCGACGAGATGGCGCTGCCGCCCTGCCATTGCCTGTTCCAGTTCTATGTCGCGAACGGCAGGCTGTCCTGCCAGCTCTATCAGCGCTCGGCCGACATCTTCCTGGGCGTGCCCTTCAACATCGCGTCCTATGCGCTCCTGACCGCTATGGTCGCGCGGGCCACCGGCCTGGAACCGGGCGACTTCGTCCACACGCTCGGCGACGCGCATCTGTATGCCGACCACTTCGAGCAGGCGCGGCTCCAGCTGACCCGCGAGCCGCTTGCGCTGCCGACCCTGACCTTGAACCCCGACGTGCGGGACCTCTTTGCGTTTCGGTTCGAGGACATCTCCCTCGACGGCTACGAGGCCCATGCGCATATCAAGGCGAAGGTCGCGGTTTGACCGGTGCAGGTGGCCTCGACGCGCCGCGCCTCGTCGTCGTGGTCGCCATGGCGACGAACGGCGTGATCGGCAACGATGGCGAGATGCCATGGCGGGTGCCGAGCGATCTGAAACGCTATCGCCGGCTGACCATGGGCAAGCCGATGATCATGGGCCGCAAGACCCTGGATTCGATCGGTCGGGTGCTCGACGGGCGCGACACGATCGTGCTCACCCGTTCGGCTACCGTTCCCTACGAGGGCGCGCGGGTTGCGAGATCGCCGGAGGAGGCGTTGTCGATCGGCCATGCGTTTGCGAAGACACGCGGCGCCGACGAGATCGTGATCGCCGGCGGCGCTGAGATCTACCGGCTCTTCCTGCCGTCGGTCGATCGGCTCTATGTGACGCGGATCGAAGCCGAGCCCGCGGGCGATACGCGCTTTCCACCGATCGATCCGGCCGTTTGGCGGATGTCCGCTGACGCACTCTGCGAGCCCGGTCCCAAGGACAGCGCGGCGACGCGATTCCAGATCTACGAGCGGATCGTCGAGGGGCTGGTTTGAGACTGTGCGGGCCTTTTGGCCTGGCATCGCGTAAGAGCGGAGGACGAGGGCGTCTTCAGGCACCCGTTCACCATCCCGGAACACGGCCCGGACGATTTGGCCGCAGTCGCGTTGAAAGCGGTTTTGGCAATTCTTATAAGGGTTCAAGTGCCCTCGCGTCGATGAGGAGGGCGGCGCTTGTGCCTGGCGCCGCAGAAGAAGGTGCGAAAACTCGTTGGCCGGCGATTCTCGTCTATCGGCCATTCTCGTCAATTGGAAGGAAATCGATGCCCTGGAGCAATCAGACTGGCAACGGCGGCTGGAAAGGCGGCAGTGGCAATGGGGGAGGCCCTTGGGGCCAGCGTCCGCAACCACCGCGTCCCGGCGGGACCGGCGGCGGTTCGCCCGATCTCGAGGATATTCTGCGCCGTGGGCAGGACCGGTTGCGGCGTGCCATGCCGGGCGGCGGTGGCGGCGGCGCCGCCGGTGGAAGCGGCCCGGCGGTGATGGGATGGGGTTTCCTCATCGTCGCGGCCCTGGTGATCCTGTGGCTGTTCAAGTCCGTCTACACCGTCCAGCCGGACGAGGTCGGCGTCGAGATGCTGTTCGGCAAGCCGAAGCAGGAGCTTTCACAGCCGGGCCTGCACTTCATGCTGTGGCCGCTGGAGACCGTCGAGACGGTGCCGACGGTCGAAAGCCAGATGGCCATCGGTGGTTCGGCCAGCGGTGACAATTCCGGCCTGATGCTGTCGGGCGACCAGAACATCGTGAACGTCCAGTTCGCCGTTCTCTATCAGGTCGACAATCCGACGAACTATCTGTTCGACGTGCAGGATCCGGTATCGATGCTGCAGCAGGTCTCCGAGAGCGCCATGCGCGAGGTGGTGGGGCGTCGTCCGGTCCAGGACGTCTTCCGCGACGACCGCGCGGGCATCGCCGAAGAGGTCCGCAAGATCACCCAGGACACCATGAACGAATACGACGCGGGCCTCAGGGTCAACGCCATCTCGATCGAGGATGCCGCTCCGCCGAGCCAGGTGGCGGATGCGTTCGACGAGGTGCAGCGCGCCGAGCAGGACGAGGATCGCTTCGTCGAGGAAGCCAACCGCTATCGCAACCAGCAACTGGGTGCGGCTCGAGGCGAGGCCGCGCAGATCCGCGAGGACGCTGCCGGTTACAAGAACCGTGTCGTCCAGGTATCCGAGGGTGAGGCACAGCGCTTCACTTCGATCCAGAAGGAGTTCGACAAGGCGCCGGAGATCACCCGCAAGCGCATGTTCCTTGAGACGATGGAAGGCGTCCTGCGCGATTCCAACAAGGTCATCGTCGAGAAGGGCGCCAGCGGCCAGGGCGTCATTCCCTATCTGCCGCTGCCCGAACTGCAGCGCAACACGCCGGATGCCAAGCGCTCGTCCCGCGCGGGTGGCACGAGCACCGACCAGAACGCCGGCGTACCATCGTCGAGCAGTGGCCAGAGCACGGGCCAGAACGCAGGAACCAAATGATGAGCAGTCGGTTCTATGGAATTCTCATCGCAGTCGCCGTCGTGGTGCTTCTGGTGTGGAACTCGATCTTTATCGTCAACGAGAAGGAGCAGGCGGTCGTTCTGCGGTTCGGCCAGATTCAGCGGGTCGTCGACCAGCCGGGGCTGAACTTCAAGATGCCCTTCGGCTTTGTCGGCGCCGACACGGTGCGGACGCTGCCCGATCGTCTCCTGCGCTTCGATCTGGACAATATCCGCGTCCAGGTGTCCGGCGGCAAGTTCTACGAGGTGGACGCCTTCCTGGTCTACCATATCGCCGACGCCGCCCGCTTCATGCAGGCGGTCTCGGGCTCGATCCCGCAGGCCGAGCAGCGCCTGCGCACGCGTCTGGATGCGGCGCTTCGTAGCGTTTACGGCTTGCGCGGCTTCGAGGCCGCACTGTCCGATGAACGCGCCGACATGATGCGGCAGGTGCGCGATCAGCTTCGGCCCGACGCGGCTTCGCTGGGCGTCGAACTGACCGACGTCCGGATCCTGCGCACCGACCTGACCCAGGAGGTGTCGCAGCAGACCTATGAGCGCATGCAGGCCGAGCGCCTTGCCGAAGCCGAGCGCCTCAGGGCCCGCGGCCAGGTCGCGGCGCGCCAGATCCGCGCGGCGGCCGATCGTGGGGTCGTCGAAACCAAGGCTGCAGCCCGTCGCGAGGCGGAAATCCTGCAGGGTGAGGGCGATGCGGAGCGCAACCGCATCTTCGCACAGGCCTATGGCGCCAACCCGAAGTTCTTCGAGTTCTATCGCTCGATGGAGGCCTACAAGACGGCGCTGGAGAACTCCGGCACGACCATGGTGTTGTCGCCGGATTCTGAGTTCTTCCGGTTCTTCCAGAACGAGGCGGGACAACCGGGCGAACGCCAGGCGCTGCCTGCGCGCACGCCGACACCGACGTTCGACGCCGTGCAGGCTCCGCCGGACACGGACAACCCGGCTGCCCAGGCGGGCGATCAGGCGACAGGCGATGTCGCACCGGCCGGAACGGAACCGGCGCCGGCAACGGCGCCGAACGAGCCGATTGGGTCAGGCGAGACCAACGGAAATGCCGGCTCGGCAGACGCAGCGTCCGGCAGTACCGCGCCGTCCGGCACCGCGCCAGCTGGTCCGTCACCGGCGCCCGCGCTCCCGCCGTCGACTCCCGGGACGGGAACTGGGACGGGAACGACACAGCCGGTCGAACCCGCACCCGCCGCGCCGTCCGCACCTGCGGCGCAATGATCGCGTGAGCGACTTTCTCGATGCCCTCGGTCTCGTTCTGGTGATCGAGGGCATCGTCTATTGCCTGTTTCCTGCCGGCGTGCGGCAACTCGGCCTGCGTTTGCAGACCACGCCGGATTCGGCGCTGCGCGGTTTTGGACTTGCTGCCGCCGTGATCGGCGTGGGCGTCGTGTTTCTCGTTCGCCGCTGAGGCGCATCGCCAGGCCGGAGCGAACGCATCGTCGGCGCGATGGCGACGGCGGCGGCATTCCGACGACAGGTGTCGGTGAACGAGGGTGGTCGCGCGCCCGTCGTCAAATCGTCGCAACCTCCTTGATTTGGACGCGGTTTTCGGTTCCGCTTCGCTGATCCGTGCGACCGTGCCGGCGTTCCCGACGGAGCGTTTGCCGCAAAGCCGCCGACCGCTCGCAAAGGGACATGCGATGACCGCACCCAGGACGCCGACCTCTTCCCCCTCGACTGTGACGTCTTCTCCAGGCCAGGCAGGGGCCGGTCGGCGCATCGCTGCCGCTCTCTGCACCACGGTGATGGCGGCATTGCTCAGCCTGTCCCCGGTCCGGATGCCAGCCGCCTTCGCGCAGGATGCCGGGTCCGGAACAAACCCGCAGGCCGCCGGCACGAAGGACGATGCTACGGGTCCGGCCGCCCCGCGGACGCCGGGAGGCGCAAACCCGCCGCCGGCGGAAATTCCGGTGTCGCCGTCGCCCCGCGACGAGCCAGCAGCGTCCGACGCCGCGCCTCAGCCACAGGCCAATGCGCCAGCGTCGCCGCAGGTGGGCGAGGGCGCTCCGCCCGCCGCCGGAGAGGCGAGGCCTCCGGCCGCGGGTGAGACGCCGCCAGCGACCGGTCAGGCCGCGCAGGAGGCCGTGCCCGCCCTGCCGGCGCCACCGGTCGAGGGCGGCAAGACGACCGTGGTCGAAAATCCGGATGCGCCGACGGCGCAAAAGCGCCCCGGCGCGGGCGAGGGACCGCAATCGGTGGCCGATCTCGCCGAGGGGCTGCTCGACGCGGTGGTCAACATCGCTTCGTCGCAGACCGTCGACCAGCCGGGCCGTGGTATCCCCAAGCTGGAAGCGCCGAAGGGCTCGCCGCTGCAGGACTTCTTCGACGATCTCCTGAAGGACAAGGACGGGCCGAGCGACCGGCGTGTCGAATCGCTCGGCTCCGGCTTCGTCATCGACCCGTCCGGCATCGTCGTCACCAACAACCATGTCATCGCCGACGCCGACGAGATCACCGTCAACTTCGCCGACGGCAAGAAGCTGGAAGCCAAGCTCCTCGGTGTCGACACCAAGACCGATCTGGCGGTGCTGAAGGTCGAGAGCGCCAAGCCGCTGCCTTTCGTCAAGTTCGGCAATTCCGACAAGTTGCGCATCGGCGACTGGGTGATGGCGATCGGCAACCCTTTCGGCCTCGGCGGCTCGGTCTCGATCGGCATCGTCTCGGCGCGCGGCCGCAACATCAATGCCGGCCCCTACGATAACTTCATCCAGACCGACGCGGCGATCAATCGTGGCAATTCCGGTGGTCCGCTTTTCGATCTCAACGGCGACGTCGTCGGGATCAACACGGCGATCATCTCGCCGTCGGGCGGATCGATCGGAATCGGCTTTTCGATCCCCTCGAAGCTGGCCGTCAACGTCGTCGACCAGCTGCGAGAGTTCGGCGAGACCCGCCGCGGCTGGCTCGGCATCCGCCTGCAGGCGGTCACCGACGACATCGCCGAAGGTCTCGGCATCCAGGACGCAAAGGGCGCCGTCGTCATGGGCATCGTGCCGGGCGGTCCGTCCGACAACGGCAAGCTGAAGGTCGGCGATGTGATCACCGCGTTCAACGGCGAGGCGATCGAGACCTCCCGCGACCTGCCGCGCATCGTGGCCGAAACGCCGGTCGGCAAGACCGTGCCGGTCCAGATCCTGCGCAAGGACGACACCGCCAAGGCTGCCAAGCCGCTGACCGTCGAGGTCACCCTCGGCAGGCTCGAGGACGGCGAGAAGCTGATGGCCGACAATGCGCCGAAGACCGGCGAGGCCAACGATCAGGCGGACAAGTCCGGCAAGGATGGGGAAGCGGACAACAGTGACGAGGCAAAGCCGGGCACCCAAGCGCCGAAGACCGCGGACTTGCTGGGCATGACGCTTGGAGCCGTCGACGCGCAATCGCGCAAGACGTTCGGCCTGGCCGAAGATGCCGAGGGCGTTCTGGTCACCGCGGTCGCACCAAATTCGGCGGCGGCGCAAAAGGGTGTCGAGGCCGGCTCGATGATCCGCGAGGTCGCGCAGGAGACGGTCGGGTCCGTCAAGGACGTCACCGACAAGCTGGCGAAGCTGAAGGCCGATGGCCGCCGCAACGCGCTGTTCCTGTTGGCCGCATCGAATGGCGATCTGCGGTTCGTCGTGGTGCCGTTCGAATAGGGCGTCGACCGGGCGGGCGCGCCGTTCTGCCGGGAAGGGCGATATGGCCCGCGCCAGCCGCCGGCTACTTCTCTACGATCGCATTCTAACGCGGCCACCCGTCGGAGATGGGGTTGAAGGTGGCGTTCGAACAGGCTGGCGCCTTCGGCCGCATGGCCACTGCCCGCCTCGGCGATACCATCCTCGCCCGTGGTCACGAACGGTTCCCAAAATCACGTGGCGGGGCACTGCTTCGGCTCGTCGGGAGTGTGCCACTAGCGATCGCGGCCGATCGCCCTGATTTGCCGGGGCAAAGCCTATTGACGACGGCTTTCGTGCTATGCTCTAAGCCGCCTCGTCAGATGGGCGTGTAGCTCAGCGGGAGAGCACTTCGTTGACATCGAAGGGGTCACAGGTTCAATCCCTGTCACGCCCACCATCTGGACCTTTCGACTTTTTGCTGATTTTCAATTTGGGCTCTGAGCGGCTTCTCGCGGGGCGAAGGTCCCGTTGAATGGCCGGAGCGTCGGGCGATGAAGCTGCGACATACCCGGCTGCTTTGAAGTCGTACAGCATTCGCCTTGTGCAAAAGCGCTGCAGACATCGAGGGCTGTGCGCCGGAGGTCGTCCAGAGTGTGGGCGGCTCGCCCGCAGGTGAGCTCGGAAGCGCCAGGCGCCAGGAAGATCGAAGCGCCGAGAGCGATCAGAACCGCAGGATGACGCCGACGCAGTTGGATCGATCAAACGGTCTGCGAGCGGATCGCAGCTTGGCTCGGGTGCCTGCTGATCCCGCGATCAGACGATATTCGCCGCCCTCAACGCCGCGATGCGGTCGTCGTCATAGCCGAGCCATTCCTTGAGTACGGCATCGGTGTGTTCGCCGAGCTTCGGTCCGGTGTGCTCGATCTTTCCCGGCGAGACCGAGAGCTTGGGAAAGACGTTCTGCATGGCGGTCGGCCCAAGATCGGGGTCTTCGACCGTGACGATCGACTCGCGCGCCTGAAAATGTGGATCGGCCAGCATGTCGGACGCCTTGTAGGTGAGGCCTGCCGGCACCGCCGCTGCGGCCAGCAGTTCGACGATGTCATCGGCGTCGTGCTGGCGTGTCCAGTCGGCGATCAGCCCGTCGAGTTGCTTCTCGTTCTTGCCGCGGGCACGGTGTGTGGCGTAGCGCGCGTCGGTGCCGAGTTCGGGTTGCCCCATCGCCTTCGCGAGGCGCTGGAACAGGCTGTCCTTGTTGGCGCCGATGATGACCGATTGGCCGTCTCTCGTCGGATAGGCGTTGGAGGGCGCGATCCCCGGCAGGGTGCTGCCGGTGCGCTCGCGGACATGGCCGCCCCGGTCGTATTCGGTGACGACACTCTCCATCACCGAGAGCACCGCCTCGAAGATCGACGCATCGACCATCTGGCCTTGACCCGTCCGGCTGCGGTGATGGAGGGCCAGCAGCGCGCCCTGGAAGCCGCTCTGGCCGGCCAGCGTGTCACCGATGGAAATACCGGTGCGCACCGGCGGGCGGTCGGGATAGCCGGCGATGTACCGAAGACCACCCATCGCCTCGCAGACCGAGGCGAAGCCGGCACGATCGGAATAGGGACCGGTCTGGCCGAAGCCGGTGATGCGGACCATGATCAAACCGGGGTTGATCGCCTTCAGAGCATCATAACCGAGGCCCCATTCTTCCATTCGGCCGACGCGGAAGTTCTCGACGAGGATGTCGGCGTGCTGGACGAGATCGCGCACGACGTCCTGAGCCTCGGCCTTCCTCAGATCGAGGGTGATCGATTTCTTGCCGCGGGCGATCACCGGAAACCACAGCGTCTCGCCGGCTTCGTTGGCACGGCCCCACTGGCGCATCGCGTCGCCGCCCCTGGGCGGTTCGATCTTCACCAACTCGGCGCCGAAATCGGCCAGCATCTGCCCGCAAAAGGGGCCGGCGATCAACTGCCCCATTTCCAGTACGCGAATTCCCTCGAGCGGCTTCATATCTGTTGTCCCTTCGCCAGCGTATCGATCGCTCGGAGGTTTTTGCACGATGAACCAGAGGCCAACGGCATGGCGACGGGCTCAATCGGGCCGTCACGGGTGCTTGAAGCATGCGCGGCGGCGCGCGGCAAATCGGCGATTCCTGCAGGGATGCGCGGCCTTCAGAACTCCACCACCAGCCGCACGACCTCGCCGCGGGCGAGACGGTCAAAGCCCTCGTTGATCTCGTCGAGGCCGATCGTGCCGCTCATCAGGCGATCGACGGGGAGGCGACCGGCCTTGTAGAGCGCGATGTAGCGGGGCATGTCGCGGATCGGAACGCAGGTGCCGATATAACTGCCCTTCAGGGTGCGCTCCTCGGCGACAAGGCTGACGATGTTGACCAGCAGGGCCGCGTCGGGCGCCGGCAGGCCGGCGGTGACGGTCGTGCCGCCGCGCCTGGTCATGCGCCAGGCGTTGTCGAGCGCGTTGGCCGAGCCAGCGAACTCCAGCGCGACGTCGGCGCCGCCGCCTGTGAGGCGCCGGACCTCTTCGATGGCGTCGGGACTCGCACCGTCGACGGTCGCTGTGGCGCCGATCTCGGCAGCGAGCTTCAGCTTGTCCTGCGACAGATCCACCGCGATGACCTGCGACGCACCGCAGGCCAGTGCG
>JBBSUS010000019.1:0-11502 GCA_038234195.1 Hyphomicrobiales bacterium
CACCGTCGCCGACGTCTTCGACTCGATCGAAATTCGTGGAATGCTCGAAGGCACGGCCGCGCGTCTGGCGGCCGAACGCGGGGCGGAAGACGCGGACATCGCCGATCTGATGCGTCTTCTCGCCGAACTCGACGAAGCCGTCGGAACGAACGAAAGCGACTTCGACCTCGACGCCTATGCGGCGGCCAACGCCCGGTTCCACGACCGGATCGTCGCGGCCTCGGGCAGCCGGATTCTCAGCCGTCAGATCGAACATGCCGCCGGCCTGCCCTTCGCCTCGCCCAGCGCATTTCTCGATGGCCAGCGCACCGCCCCCGCGTTCCGCCGCTCGATGAACATTGCGCAGAGCCAGCATCGCGCGGTGGTCGAAGCGATCATCGCGCGCGAGGGCACGCGCGCCGAAGCGATCATGCGCGAGCACGCCCGCCATGCCCGCACCAATCTCGAACAATCCATGAATGCCGATCGCAGCCTGATGCGAACCATCCCCGGTCTCGCTCTGGTCGTTTGACGAGGAGGACACTTCAAATGCCGGAAGAGCCGAACCACCCGCCTGTCGACGACACGGTCACGATCGACCGGCTGACGCGCGACCCCTACCCCGTCTACAAACGCATGCGGGCGCAAACGCCCGTCGTGAAGGTCAAGTCGGCCGGCCGGACGTTCCTGACGAAGTGGGCGGATACGAAATACGTCAAGGACAATCCGCAGCTGTTCAGCTCGAACGATCCCAACACCCCGATGCAGCCGGCCTACCAGGCGCAGACTCTCATGCGCAAGGACGGCTCGGAGCACATGCGCGAGCGCATGGCGATGCTGCCCGCCTACATGCCCAAGGTGGTGCAGGACGTCTGGGCGCCGCTGTATGTGAAAATCTGCGAGGAATATCTCGGGCGGCTCGAACGCGGCGCGACGGTCGACCTCTACCGGGAGATCGCCGGCCCGGTCGCCGCCCGCATCTTGGCCCATATCCTCGGCGTGCCCGAGGCGAGCGACGAGGAGATGCAGCGCTGGTCGCAGATCCTGATCGACGGTGCCGGCAATTTCGGCTGGAGGAAGGAACCCTTCGCGGCCACCGACATCGTCAATGTCGAGATGAACGCGCATTTCGACCGGATGATAAAGAAGCACAAGGCCGAACCGGGGCCGTCCGCGCTTTCGGTGATGGTCAATGCCGACGACCCGATCGAGAGGTCGCAGATTCAAGCGAACATCAAGATCGCCATCGGCGGCGGCATCAACGAGCCACGAGATGCATTCGCCACCGCCGTGTTCGGATTGTTGACCAACCCGGATCAGTTGGAGGAGGTGAAACGCACCGACGCCTGGGCCAGCGCCTTCGAGGAATCCATCCGCTGGGTCGCACCGATCTCGGCGAGCTCCCGTCTCGTCACCGAAGACACCGAAATCCGCGGGTGCTTCATCCCGGCGGGCGATACGGTCATGACCATCCAGGCCTCGGCCAACCATGATGAGGAGGTCTTTGAGAACGGCGACCTCTTCGACGTCTTTCGCAAGAAGAACCCGCACCAGGCCTTCGGCAGCGGGCCGCATCACTGCGCCGGCGTGCACATCTCCAGCCGCACGGTCGGGAAAATTCTCCTGCCGATGATCTTCGAGCGCTTCCCGGACATGACGCTTCACGATCCGTCCGTCGTGCAGTGGCGCGGCTTCGGATTCCGCGGACCGATCAACCTTCCTGTGACGCTGAACTGACACCGATACCCGACCGGCCCACACCCTGAATGTGCAGGCTGCCCAACGAACCCGAATGCGAGAACATGCCCTCATGACAAAGATCATCTACATCGCCTCCGATGGCCAGAAGACCGAAGTCGAGGCTAGGGACGGCGACAGCGTCATGCAGACCGCCGTCAACCACGATGTCGACGGCATCGTCGGCGAGTGTGGCGGCTCGATGGCCTGCGCGACCTGCCACGTCTATGTCGACGACGCCTGGGCCGAGAAGCTGAGCGAGCGATCCGACGGCGAAGGCGACCTGCTCGAATGCGCCGCATCGGAGGAAAAGCCGACTAGTCGCCTCTCCTGCCAGATTGTCGTGCGGCCGGAACTGGGCGGATTGATCGTCCACATGCCGGAAGCACAGATCTGAGGGTGATACGTTGCCGGACGGCCGGTGGCACCGACGTCCGGCCTCCTGCGGTCAAAGGCCCAGGCGGGTTTCCAGCGTGACGGCATCGGCGAGTAGCGCTTCGCTTTCGGCGGCATGCGTGATCGTTCCACGCTCCATGATCATCGCCCGGTCGGTGAATGGCAGCACCTTGCGCGCCTTCTGCTCGACGATGATCGCGGTCAGGCCCTCTTCGACGACAATCCTCCGCAGGGCCGCAAGGAGTTCGTCGACGATCACTGGGGCCAGGCCCTCCAGGGGCTCGTCGAGTAGGATGATCTTCGGGTTCAGCACCAGCGCGCGGCCAACGGCCAGCATCTGCTGCTCGCCACCGGAAAGCTGATTGCCCATGTTGCGCCTGCGCTCTTCGAGCCGCGGGAACATGGCGTAGATGCGCTTGACGTCCCAGGGGCCGCTGCGTGCGATCGCCGTCAGGTTTTCTTCGACTGTGAGCGAAGCGAAGATGTTGCGCTCCTGCGGCACCCAGCCGATGCCGGCAGCCGCGCGCCGCTCGGGCGAAAGCCGCGTGATGTCGGCGCCGCCGAGCACGATCCGTCCAGCGTGATACGTCGTCACGCCGACCAGAGAATTGATGAGGGTGGTCTTGCCGACACCGTTGCGCCCGAGCAGCGCCAGCGCACCACCTTCGGCGAGCGCAAAATCAATTCCGCGGATCGCCACGGCCTTGCCATAGCCGGCCGTCAATCCTTCGACGGTAAGGAGATCAGGCATCGCCTTCTCCCAGATAGACCCGCCGCACGTCCAGATTGGCGGCGATCTCGTCGACCGAGCCCTCGGTGAAGACGCGGCCGCCGACGAGGACGGTGATGCGATCGGCGAAGGAGAAAACGAGATCCATGTCGTGCTCGATCAAGACCACGGTGACGTCCTTCGGCAGCGCGGCGACGATGGCGAGGATTTCGTGGCGGTCGTCCTCGGGAACGCCGGCGGCGGGCTCATCGAGCAGCAGCACAGAAGGCTCCGACGCGATTGCGACGGCGATCTCCAGCAGCCGCTGCTTGCCGCAGGGCAGCGAGGCGACCCGCGTCGCCATGACGTCGGACAGGCCGAAGCGCTCGAGCAGCGCGCCAGCGCGCTCGACGCTTTCACGTTCCTTCGAGGCCGGTCGCCACCACACCCCGGCCCGGCCGCTGGCCGCGGCGGCCGACAGCACCACGGTTTCGAGCGGCGTCATGTCGCGGAACAGCTGGTTGATCTGGAATGTGCGGGCGATGCCACGCCGGGAGCGCTGGTGCGGCGACAGCGCCGTCACGTCCTTGCCGGCAAGCACAACAGATCCGGAGGTCGGGGCCAGCACTCCGGTCAACAGATTGATCAGCGTCGTCTTGCCGGCGCCATTCGGCCCGATCAGCGCATGACGGGCGCCCTTTTCGAAGGCGAGCGACACGTCGCCGGTCGCTTCGAGCCCCCCGAAACGCTTGACGAGGTTGCGGGTTTCCAGCGCGACGGTCATGGCGTCATGCTCTCGCCGACAGGATCCGGTGCCCCGAGCCTCGAGATCCGCCCGAACAAGGCGCGGGCCCGATCGCTCATGCGGTCGCGGCCGATCAACACGATGACGACGAGCAGAAGACCGATCCAGAAGTGCCAGTATTGCGGCGTGAGGTCCGACAGAACGGTCTGCAGCACCTTCAGGACGACCGCCCCGATCAGCCCGCCATAGAGATAGCCCGTGCCGCCGATGATCAGGATCAGCAGTACGTCGGCCGAGCGCTCGAAGCTCAGAACCTCCAGCGAGACGAATTGCGTCGTCTGCGCCAGGAGCGCGCCGGCCAGGCCCGCAACGAAGGCCGCCAACGTGTAGATGCCGATCAGATGCCGGCCCGTGGCGATACCAAGATGCCCCGCCCGCATGCGATTGCCCTTGATCGCACGCAGCGAATGGCCGAAGGGCGAGGCGACGACGACGCGCAGCCCAAGGAAGCAGACGAACAGAACCGAGAGGCTGTAGAAATAGGCGGTGTGGCCGTAGAGATCGAATTCGAACAGGCCCAGCAGCGGCTGCGTGGTGACGCCGTAAAGGCCGTCGGCACCGCCCGTCCAGTCGGAAAAGCGGTTGGCAAGTTCCAGAAGGATGAGACTGACGCCCAGCGTGATCATCAGCCGGGTCAGATCGGAGCCGCGCAGGATCAGAAAGCTCGACAGGAAGCCGACCAAGGCGGCAAAGAGGCCTCCCGCAAGCAGACCGGGGATCGCCCAGCCGAACCCATTGACCGACAAGATGCCCGCGACATAGGCCCCGGCCCCGAAAAAGGCCGCGTGTCCGAGTGAAACGACGCCCGCATAACCGAGGATCAGATCGAGCGACAGCGCGAACAGCGCGAGGATGGCGATGTCGTTGAGCAGCAGGGCGCGGTCGGGGATCACGAGGAAGATGGCGACAGCCGCCAGCCAGAAGACGATCTCGAACCACAAGGGCACCGACCGTCGCGCGATGGCGACGAACGGGTCGAGGCCGGGAGTTCGGCCGTCCAGGCCTCGGGCGCCCGGCGAAGCGGTGCTCATCGCGTCACCGCCGGGGCGAACAGACCGTTCGGGCGCCACAGCAGGATCGCGACCATCAGCGTGTAGATGATGAACGCGCCGAATTCCGGAATGTAGTATTTGCCGAGTACGTCGGCGACCCCGAGGATCAGCGCCGCGAGCAACGGCCCGGTGATCGTCGTGGTGCCGCCGACCGCGACGACCACCAGAAAGTAGATCATGTAGCGCAGCGGAAACACCGGATCGAGGCCGAGCACCTCGACGCCGAGCGCGCCGCCGAGGCCGGCGAGACCCGAGCCCATGGCAAAGGTGGCCGCGAAAACGAGCGGTACGTTGATGCCAAGCCCGCGCGCCACGGTCGCGTCATCGACGGCGGCCCTCAGTTGCGAGCCGAAGCGGGTCTTCGACAGGCCGAGCTGGATCAGGCCGGCGACGACGGCGCAGATCGCGATGATGAACAACCGATACACGCCCATCGACGCACCGAGGAATTCCACCCGTCCCTGCAGCCAGTCGGGCAGCTGCACGATCTGCTGGCTGGAACCCATCAGATACTGGACCCCGGTGACCGACATGAAGACGATGCCGAGCGAGAATAGCACCTGATCGAGATGGCTGCGGCCGTAAAGATGCCGATACAGCAGCCGCTCCAGCACCGCGCCGATCAGCGCGGTCACCACGAAGGCGATCGGCAGGCACAGGATGAACGGCACACCGGCGCGCTGCGACAGGACGATCAGCACATAGCCGCCTGCCATGGCGAATGCGCCATGAGCCAGGTTGATGAAGTTCATCAGGCCGAGGGTCAGAGCGAGACCGCAGGCGAGGATGAAGAGCAGCATACCGTAGGCGATACCGTCGAACAGGATCGTCATCTCAGGCAGGTGTCCATCATGAAGGTCGGCATCGTTGCGAGGTGCTCCATCGCCGTTTCAGTCCACTCGGCAAGCGTGCCGTTCGTTGGGGATCGCGGCCGGCCGCGTCAAACGGAGTGGCGCACGCGCAGTCACCCTCGGGCTTGCCCCGAGGATGACTGCGCTTCGATCGCGGGCACTCAGACACCGGTGTACCCGATCCCGTCCCTCGCCGCTTTTACTTGGCCGCCTTGGCCGGATCCTTGACATCCTTCACCGTATCGATCGGGACGTTGTAGTATTCGCCATCCTTCTTCTCGACCTTGTCGATGTAGATGTTCTGGACGATGTCGCGGGTTTCCTGATCGATGGACACCGGGCCGCGCGGGCTTTCCCAACTCAAGCCCTTCATCGCGTCGATGAGCTTTTGGCCATCGGTGTCGCCGCCGGTCTTTTCGAGCGCCTTGTAGACGAGGGCCATGCCGTCATAGGCGCCGACCGCCATGAAGTTCGGCCGCATGCCGTTATTGGCCTTTTCGAAAGCGGAGACGAACTTCTGGTTGACGTCCGTCGTCAGAGCCGCGGTGTAGTGATGCGCCGTGACGACGCCGAGCGCGGTCTCGCCGATCCCGTTCAGGATCTGATCGTCGACGACGTCACCCGTGCCGATCAGCTTGATGCCGTCGTCGGCCAATCCGCGCTCCTTGAACTGCTTCATGAACTGCGAACCGACACCCGCCGGCACGAAGACGAAGACGGCATCCGGCTTGGCGTCGGCGACACGCTGGAGGAACGGCGAGAAGTCCGGATTCTGCAGCGGCACGGTCAACTGCTGCGAAACCTTGCCGCCGCCCTTCTCGAAGGATTTGACGAACCAGTCCTGCGCATCCTTGCCGGGCGCATAGTCGCTGACCAGCGTCACCGCGGTCTTGATGCCGTTCTTGGCGGCCCAATCGCCGATCGTCGAAGCGGCCTGCGGCAAGGTGAAAGATGTCCGCGCGATGAAGGGCGACTTTTCTGTGATCGAGGCGGTCGCGGCGGAGGTGACGACCATCGGCACCTTGGCCTGCGTCGCGATCGGCGCGGCGGCAAAGGCCAGCGGCGTCAGGCCGAAACCCATCAGCACCTTGGCGCCGTCGTTGACCACAAGCTCCTGGGCGATGCGTTTGGTGTCGTTCGGCGATCCGGCATCGTCCTTGACCACCAGCTCGATCTTTTTGCCGGCAACGGTGTCGCCGTGATCGGCCATGTACTGCTTGACGCCTGCCAGCGCCTCGACCCCGGTAGAGGCGAAGGGCCCTGTCATCGGCTCGATGAAGCCGATCTTGACCGTCGTCTCCTGTGCCCGAGCGACGCCGCCCATAAGGTCCGGGGCCCCAAGGCCCAATGTGACTGCCGCGGTGGCTGCCGCCGCCGTCAGGAATGTGCGTCTGATGATCGATGCCATGAAACCCTCCCAGGTCGTTCAATCCAGCGCGATGACTGGCGTTTTCCATTGCGAACCGGCAGCGCCTTGCCGCGCCCTCCAGCCTCGCAAACACTCTCGTCGTCGAGGCTGTCATCCTCGACGCTTCTTTGCCATCGCTTCCATGCGATAAAACGAGGGCTCTGACCATACTCCGTTCGTTCAGCTGCGCCTTGGTGCACCTGCGCAGACAATGCGCCTTGTGGCCTCCTTCATCGCGCAAACACCTCGCCGTCGAACAGCTTGCGGGCCGTTCGCATGAAGGCGGCCTCGACAATGTTCGCGCCGGCGGCGTCGCTTTCGAGCCTGATGACGATCTCGAGCCGCCCGGTCGGATGTTCCACCGCCAATGTCTTGCAAAGACCCTCGGGCAATCGCGCCAAGCCATGGGCCGGAGAGCCTGGCAGCAGGCATGTGGTAGCGACACTCAGGGCTCCGAAGACGCCGATCGAGGCGTGGCAGCGACGGGGAATGAAGCTTCGCGTCATGATCGCGCCGCCGGTCTTCGGCGCAGCGACCAGGGTCATCTTCGGCACGCTCTCGCCCTTGACGTCGCCGAGATTCATCATCGGCCCGGCCTTCAGTCGGATCGCCTCGAGCCGCGCCTTGAGGGCGGCGTTGCCGTCGAGGTCCTCGCGGCTCTCATATCCGGTCACGCCCATAGCCTCGGCACGCATCACGACGACCGGCATGCCATTGTCGATCAGCGTGCAGGCCACACCCTCGATCTCGTCGACGACGTTTCCTGTCGGCAGCAGAGCGCCGCAGCTGGACCCGGCAGCGTCGGTGAAGCTCAGGAGAACGGGCGCCGCCGTGCCGGGCACGCCGTCGATGACAGCACTGCCGCGATAGTCGGGCCGTCCGCCCGGGGTCCTGATCGTTGCCCTCGCCGTCTGGCCGGTGTTTTGAAGGAAGATTGTCACCGTCGTTTCGCCATCGCCGGCTTCGACGAGGCCACGCTCGATCGAGAACCCTGCGATGCCGGCGAGGATGTTGCCGCAATTCTGGCTGGAGCTCACCAGCGGCTGATCGACGAAGACCTGGAGAAACAGATAATCGACATCGACGCCGGGTCGCTTCGACTTTTCAACCACAGCGACCTTGCTGGTCAACGGATCGGCCCCGCCGATGCCGTCGATCTGAAGCGGGTCCGGAGAGCCCATGACCGACAGCAGGATCCGATCGCGCTCAGCGGCGGCGTCCGGCAGGTCGCAAGCCAGGAAATAGGCACCCTTCGAAGTGCCACCGCGCATCATCATGCAGCGGATTGCGCCGCTCACGACCGCGCCTCCGCCAAAGCCCGATCGGCGACGAAAGGTTGCATCAGGGAGCCGTTCGAGAGCTGCCGGTCAGACATATTTCAGCCCCTTGGCCGCGAGCCTCTCGCGCATCCCGTAGACGTCGAGGCCGAGTTCACCGGTCTTGAGCCGCTCGCGAACGCCGGCCTCTTTGGCCTCCCGCGCCCGGCTCGCTTCAAGAACCGCTTGCGCCGTCTCGCGCGGAACCACCACGACGCCGTCGTCGTCGGCAACGATCGCATCCCCCGGCTCGACCCGGCAGCCGGCGCAGACGATCGGCACATTGACCGAACCGAGCGTCTCCTTGACGGTCCCTTGCGCGGAGATCGCCCTCGACCAGACCGGAAAGCCCATCGCTTCGAGCTCGACGACATCGCGCACGCCCGCGTCGATCACGAGGCCGCGCACACCCCGCACACGGAGCGACGTCGCCAGCAAATCGCCGAAATAGCCGGCATCGCTCTGCGACGTCGGCACGACGACGAGAATGTCGCCATCGCGGCACTGCTCGACCGCCACGTGGATCATCCAGTTGTCGGCTGGCGCGACCGTAACCGTGACCGCACATCCTGCGATCCGCGCGCCACGATAGATCGGCCGCAGACGCGACTGCATCAGCCCCGCGCGCCCCTGCGCTTCATGAACGGTCGCCGTGCCGCAGGCGCCCAGTTGATCGACGATTTCGAGCTTCGGCCGAAGGATGTTCTGGACGACGACATTCATGACATCGCTCCATGGCCGAGTTCGCCGGTCACATGCGGAAACACCGCCTCGTAACCCTCGCCATAGGTGATCTTGTAATCGGAATTGCGCGCCGCCTGGACGCCCCGCTGGAGCGCCACCCGGGTGTAATACTCCCACAGATGCTCCTGCCCGGCCATGCACTCGATCGCCGCGCGCTTTTTCTCCCAGACCGGCGTGATGTCGAGGAGGACGTTCGGCTTCCAGTCGCATTGTTCGGGCTGATGCGGCTCGAACAGATAGACCGGCGGCGCGCCGAGGACCGTTTCGCCGGGCTTGTAGCCATGGGCCTGCGCAATCACCCGTGCGTGCTGCGCCGTCTCTGTGGCCAGCGGGTGGTCGAAATTGTAGATGTCCTTCTTCGAATGAGTCAGCACGAATTGCGGCCGGATCGCGCGATACAAATCGACCAGCCGATAAAAGGCCGCGTCCTCGATCTTCATTGGATAGTCGCCGAGATCGTAGAACTGGATATCGGCAACGCCGAGTGCCTCCGCCGCCTTCTCCGCCTCAAGGCGGCGGGTCGCCTTGACGTTCGTGAGGTCGAAGCCGGACTGCTTCCAGAGCTTCGCCGATTCACCGCGCTCGCCATAGGAAAGGCAGACGACCGTCACGGCATAGCCCTTGTCTGCGTGAAGGGCGATCGCGCCGCCCGAGCGCCAGACGAAATCGGCGGAATGGGCGCTCACGACGAGGGCCGTCTTCTTGTCCATTGACCGGTTTCACTCCCTGGATGACCGGCGTCAACTTATGTAGGGTACGGTGCGATCCACCAATCGAACTCGTCACGCAAGCCATAGGTTTTTGCGAAGTGCGGATGCGAAGTGGGAGTGCAAAGATCGTGTCGCGATAGTGCCGTCGCCGAGCCGGTGGCCTGCGACGGCGCGCAAGCCGCGTCCGCTCACGACACGTTTGCCTGCTCCCGCAACAGATCGAGAAAGGTCTGGTGGATCGGGCTCGGCAACCAGCCGACTCGAACCGTCAAGCCGATGGGACGGCTCGTTTCGGGAAGCGGAAACGGCACGACTTCCAGCATGCCATGGTCTTCCTCGAAAGCGATCTGCCGACGCGATAGAAGGGTCAGACGATCGCTCTCTGCGAGCACGGCGCGCGTCACGACCAGCGAACTCGTTTCGATCTGAATGCGCGGGCGATCGGGCATTGCGTCGAACAACTGATCGAACACCCGACGGATTGGTGTCCCCAGGCGCGGGACTACCCAATCGTATCGCGCCAACGCAGCACGACTGATTTGGCCCTGCGCACCGATCGGGTGGCGCTTGCGAGCGACCACTGCGAACGGATCGTCGAACAGCTTGTGCTGCTCCACATCTTTGGCCGGCAGGGGTTCGCGCAACGCACCGATCAAAAAGTCCACAGTGCCGCTGCGCAGATCGGACAGCAGGGTGTCGTACGGCCCGTCGGTGATCTCGATCCGAGCGTTCGGATGGACGGCCAGCAAGGCGTTGACGGCGCGCGGCAGGATCAGCGTCCGGGCAAGCGGCAGGCAGGCGATGGCCACGCGAGCCGCAACACGCCCTTCGAGAGCCGCGATCTCCTCGGCAGCCTGCTCGACCTCCCTGATCGCCACCTTCAGCCGCCGCGCCAGCTCGCGCGCGAGGCGCGTCGGCTCGATGCCCATCGGCGACCTGATGAAGAGCGCTCGCCCGACCAGCCGCTCGCAATCGCGCGCCGCCCGATGCAGCGAGGGTTCGGCGATCGCGATCGACCGTGCCGCCCGGCTGAACGATCCGGACTCGACCACGGCGATCAGCGCCCGCATCTGCGGAACCGTGGTCCTCATCTCCAGCGACGAGCCATGCGCCGCCCGGCGCCGCACCACCGGCTCGGTTGCCTCAGCAAGAGCTGCGCGAAGCTGTTCGAAGAAGCGCTCCAGACGCCGTGCGAGAATGTCACCGGCGGCGGTGGGGTAGCTGCCATTCGTGCTGCGATCGAGGAGCACGGCGCCAAAGCTTGCCTCCAGCTTGCCGATCGCCTGGGTAACGGCGGGTTGCGAAAGATGGACGACGTGCGATGCGGCGGTGACGCTGGAGAGCTTTACGACAGCCTGGAAAGCCCGAAGATGCCGGAGATTGGGAAGTTTCGGCGGCATGATCCATCGAGGGTTGGCCGAAGTGGAAAAGCGCATCCGTTGGCAATGAATTTGCGCCGCAGCAATTCGACTGATGTGTGGCATTTATGTGATTGTCAGTTGACGCGACTTGAATCATCTTTGGCGCAAGGGGTCGAGGAGCGTTCCTCGGCAAACATCGACATCGGCGGTTGGAACGATCAATTTTTGATCCCAACGATCCCGCAGCTGAATGGGGTCACATCATGAACATCAAGAGCCTTCTTCTCGGATCTGCTGCGGCTCTCGTCGCAGTCACCGGCGCCCGCGCTGCGGACGTCATCGTACCGGTTGCTCCGGATCCGGTCGACTACGTCCGCGTCTGCGACGTCTACGGCAAGGGCTTCTTCTACATCCCGGGCACCGAGACCTGCCTG
>JBBSUS010000020.1:0-11439 GCA_038234195.1 Hyphomicrobiales bacterium
GAGAGAGTTCGCGCGTTGCTTTCCAGCGCGGTGACGACCGGCCGCATGTCATCGATACGAGCCTTCTGCTCCGTCCGAAGCTCGCGGAACAGGAAGACCGTTGAGAGGGCGAGGATAAGCGCGACCGCGCCGATAAGGCCGTTGTCGAGGAAGGCTTGCTGGATTGCATCGGACATGCTGCCCCCCAAATCCTACGCATGTGCTGGCAGATAAAGCGTCCACGCCACCAGGCAGCCGACGAAGATGGCGACGGCCCAGGCTGCGACTTTCCACATGGTCAGGATGGCCCCGTGATGCGGGTCATCATCGCGTCGAAGTCGTTCGCCGCCGGTCCCGTCAGCTTGTCGACGATCGCTTGCCCGGCTGCGGCGCCGACCGATGCGCTCACTTCGGAGGCCGATGAGCGTCCGGCATAGGCAACTATTTCATTGTCGAGCTTGGTGATGAGATCGCGTGTCGAAGGAGGGACGAAGAATTCGACCCCCTTGCCGATGGCGAAAGACAGAACGGCATCGGCACCGATCGGGATGGCGGCGCCTGCATAGACGTTGAGCGCTTGAACGATCAGCCAGGCGACGATCATCGTGACGCCGCCGGCCCACACCTTGCGGTCAGGAATCCACTTCGACATGTCAGGCTGCCTTTCTGCGGCGTAGCTCGGCCGCGCCTACTTCAATCATCGTGAGGATCTGATCATCCGTGAATTGCGCGTCGGGTGTCGTGACGTGCGCCGGCTGGACGATGACAACTGGTGCGGGCGATGGCGCCAACGGCGACGGCTGTTCGACTGGCGCGGCGGCAACGACGATCGGCGCGGTTTGCAGCGCAGCCGTCAATGCGGCCATCGTCTTGATGCCGGCCCATCCATCGGCGTTTAGGCCCCTGGCCTTCTGGAAGGCGCGCACTGCCGCTTCGGTGAGCGGACCGAACGATCCGTTGACAGGTCCGTCAAAGAACCCGGCCGTGCGAAGCTGGCCTTGAAGCTCGGTGACTCCGTCGCCTTTGTCGCCGCGGCTGAGCGCAACTGGCGAGGCATCGATCGCCGCGTTGTCGTTGGCGGCCGCGATGGCATCTGCCGGTGTCCATGGCGTGTCTTTGATCTTCGCCCACTTCGCAAACGCGGTGGCGAGCTTCAGGTGGTAGCGGTTCTTGGCGTAGCCGGCGCCGTTGTAGCCGCGAGCAAAACCGGACCAGTCGTGCCGGCGAATGTCGTCGTCGAGCCCGGCCGCGATGATGAAAGACACCATCGCATTGAGTTGCGGCTCGGCATCGTCGAGGAACGCCAAGACCATGGCCTGTGGCGTGTCGAAGCCTGCCATATGGAAGTTCTCGCCGAGGATCTGTCCGAGACCCCACGATGCCGCCTTGAGCGCTGCTGTCTCGTCGATCGCGATAGCCTGGACGAGACGTGGATAGCTGTCGGCAGGATAGGGTTTTTCGCCCCACTTCGGATAAGCCAGCCCCGCCTTCACAGCGTTGGTGCGCTCGGCGCCTGACAAGTTGCGATAGAAGACGTGCGGCTCGAATAGGATTTTCGGGCGCCCTTGGCGGTCCCATGCGCCGCCCGAAGTCTCGACGTCGAGCACCGCGTGCAGTTCGTCCTCGCCGACACCGATCCGCGCCCCGATCTTCGGCAGGTCGATGTCGTCGAGGTTCGTCGCGGCTCCACGAAAATTGCGGAAATCCGTCATTGCGTCACTCCAAAACTATTATTGTGATGATGGATGAGGTGCGGCTATCGCGGCGCGGGTGTTGGGATCGGCACGTTGGCCGGCGGAGATGCCGATGCACCCGTGCCGTTGCCAACCTTGGCCGTCTGTCCGTCCTTCGATTGTCCGTCGAGGCTCGTCGTGTAGCCCGACTTCGAATAGCGATGCGTTGCCGTCTCGATGATGAACGGCAGCCCGTCGATGCCAGATCGGCATCCAGCGAACGTCAGAGGCGCCCCGCCCCGTGCCGTTGGATCGCCGACGATCTCGCAGGAAAATGAAGCTTGCCGCCGCTTCAATTCCTTTGCCTTGGATTTCGCTGCGACCTTGGCTTCGGCCTCGTCCGCGAATTGCTCGCCGAGCCGGTAGACTGCATCGCCTTCGTCGTCGCTGTCTTCCTCGACGTCGACCTTCTTGGCCTTGTCTCTGTCCGCGTAGGAGGCTTTGACGCTCTTGTATTGCGTCCGGTCGGTGAATCGTATCCGGCAACTGTCCGGCGCCATGATGGCCGGCGTGACGACAATCGGTGTCAGGTCTGCGCCGCTCGTCGACTTGCCGGCGCCGCGTGAAGCGAAGATCAGCTTACCGTCCTTCACCGAAAAGATCGCGTCGTGGCGTTCGGCAAGCCGCTCCAGGAAGTGGATATCGCTCTCGTTCTGCTGCCCCAGCCATTCGTAGACATGCGCGCCGATCGTATCGTCGACCTTCGGCTCAAGGCCGTGGTCTTTGGCAATCTGCCCGACGACATCCTTGAGCGGCTTCTGATCCCAGTGCCTCTCGCGGTTTTGCTTCACCTTCCCTCGCATCTCGGCAGCCTTGCCGGTGATGTTTAGCCGGTAGGGCAGGATCTCGACCTCGATTTCCTCGGCCGTGAAGGCCCCCATGTAGGCCATGCCCGAAACGCCGTAGCCCATCCAGACCTTGATGATCGCGCCCTTGCGCGGAATGGCAGCCGGTGGGAAGTCGTTCAGCTGGATGCGGACGGTGTCTGACGAGACGCCTTCCTTGTCCGTCACCTCGCAGGAGATAATCCGTTGCGAGAAGATGCCGGACACGGGAGTGCCTTCGACGGTGATGCGACAGGACGGCCTCACGGGATCAATCCCATAGTGTCACGACGGGCGTGACTTCGAATGCTTTGGCGATCTCAGGCAGGACGACGACGGTGCCCATCGGAAGGAATGGTCCGAGCGCGGCAAGACCGGGGTTCGCGTTGAGGACCGCTTCGACATAACCTGATTCTCCACCGTAAGCGCGGGTGCAGATGACGTCTAAGACTTCGCCTTGGTTGGCGACCGCAGTATCTGCCATTGCACACCCGTTGATGATAGGCTGCCCGCAAGGAGATCAGCCATGAAATCGGTTAGAAGAATTATTGAAGATTATGCCGCGATGGCGCTTGGCCTAGAGAAAGCCCTGCCCGGCTCACTTCGGATTATCAAGACTGACGAGCACGGCGAACATCAATTCGATTTTGACCACTCGCGGATCAGAAGAACGACAGGACCGACAGCGGATTGAACGCCAGCCCCTGCCCGCCCTGATAGGCTTTGATGCTGATCTGGTAGCCATTCTTGCGAGGCCGGCCATAGGCATCGATGAAGTCGTGATCCTCATCCACGCCCTCGATAAACCAGAGGTCGAAGATGTTTCGGCCCGCGCCGGAGTTGATCCCGGACAGCGAGACGAGCGGCAAGACCTGTCCGTTGATCGCTGCTTCCGTCAGCCCGGCAAGCGAGCTGTCGCCGCCGAATTCCTCGGGGAAAAGCACGCCCTTGATGGTCTCGACCTGGCCATCGCCGCCTGTCCACTGCGACGGGTTTAGTCCCCCGGCCACAGGGATTTCCGCCCATTTTGTGCCGGTCGATCGTGTGCGCTGCGCAAAGCCGAAGCCGTGGGCCTCGAACGCGAACGGCCCAAGGGACAGGATGACGGGACCGGCCATCAGGTGCCCCCATCGGAGAAGTGGTTGCGCATGGCGGCTGATGCCTCACGTCCGACCGCTCGAGCGATCTGATCCGGCCTCGCATTCGTCTCGGCAACATTGACAGTGATCGGCATGCTCACGTTTGATGGGCCGGAAGACCGCCCGCGTGCCGATGAAATGCTGCCTAGCGAGCGTGGAGGGGGTACTGGTGCGGGACGTGCCATTCCTGCGATCATCGCCGCCGTGTCACGCGCGTTGACGATGTGCCCGTTGACCGGCGGCACGAAGAGTTCCCGCCCCCGCTCCCCGACCTGGTAAAGCGATCCGGCGTTGACCGGACCGCCCATGGCACGAGCGCCCGCTACGGCGCTGTTGAGGCCCTTCGCGTTGGCATCACCGGGCATGACAGCTTTCAACGGATTGGAATTCGCCGATCCCGCACCCGCTGCGCTGACGCCGACGATGGCGGCGCGCGCTTGTGCCACCAGATCAATTACGGATCGGATCGCCGCAATGACTGGGCCGAAATCGGGCGCTGGGATTGTCAAGCTACCGAAAAAACTGGCCAGTTCTTGCAGTTTGCTCATGATGCCAGAGACGACTTCGCCAACGGTCTGCAACGCCCCGCCTATGGCCTGCCCGATTGACTGACCAAAGGACCGCCACGCTTGCTCGGAAGCCGTGATAGGACCCGTGATCTTTCCGAACCAACCGACGAGCGTGCTGATTGCCGTCGACACCGTGTCGATAATCGCGCCCGCGCCGGGAAATGCCGTCTTGATGCCTTCCCCGATGCCCACGAACATCGCCTTCACGCCGGACCAGTTCTGGTAAATCCATGCGCCCGCCGTCGCCAGCCCGACGACGATCGCCCCGATGCCGGTCGAGATCAGAGCGAACTTCATCACCCGCACCGCCGCAGTCACCATGCGCATCGGGTTCAGCAGGCCGATCAGTGCGGTTCCGTAGGATCGAAACGAACCCTTGGCCACATTGATCGCGCCGGAGGCCGACGTCATGCCCGCCGTCATCTGGCGCGACGCGTTCACATTCGCCAGCGCGGTCGCGGACATGCCGGCGATCATCGTCTTCGATGCATCGGCCGAGGCCTTAGCCGATTGCGCCGCCTGCCCGGCCATCGAGAAGCCAGTAAAAGCCGCCTGTCCTGCAGCCTTGGTCCGCGTTCCGAACATCGACAGCGCGTTTGTCGCCGCCGTCACCGCGCCGCCAACGCCCTTGAGCCCGGCGATGGCAGCCTGAAGATACGCACCGCGCATCCAGAAGAAACCCCACTGCGCCGCGATGGCCGCGATGCGCAGACCGACGAGACCGGCCGTCAACGCGACGATCGTCGATGTCAGGCGCGGATTGTTCTCGGCGAAGCGGGCGATGGCCAAGACGACGGGCCCGAGCGCATCCATCACGCCGTTCAAGGCCGGGAGAAGCGCAGACCCGATGGCAATGCCCGCCGCCGTCACCTTGTTGGAAAACAGCTGCATGTTGTTCGCGGTTGTCTCCGACCGCGTCTCGAACTCTTTTTGCGACGAGCCGAGATAGTTCGCCGATTGAGCGACACTCTTCACCGCCTTGTCGTAGATGGCGATCTGGTCGATCAGCGGGGCGATGGCTCTGGCTTCATCGCCGAAGAGGTCAGAGATGGCTGCCGCCTGCAATGCTTTCGGTAGTTTCTGGATGTGCATGATGACGTCGCGAAGCGTGCCGACGGCGTCTTTCTGCATTCTCTGCGCTACTTCGGTCGCCGAAAGGCCAAGCTGCTTGAAAGCCCTGCGCTGTGATTTTGTCGCACTGGCGCCTCGCGTCAAAGCCCGGCCGACACTACGGAATGAAGTTGCAGCAACCTCGGCTTCGGCACCCGTGGCAATCATTGCCGAGCCGATCGCGGCCGTCTGTTGCGCCGTGAAGCCGTATTGTTTGCCAACCGACCCCACCCGCGACATAAAGTCGAGAATGTCAGGGGCGGAAGCAGCAGATGTGTTCGATAGATAGTTGATCGCATCGGCTAGCGCGCCGGTCTGGGCAACGGTAAATTGCAGCGCCGTCTTGATTTTCGCCAGTGCCGTTCCGGTCGCGCCGGCACTCATGTCAAACGCAACGCCGACCTTCGCCGCCATCTCTGCAAAGCCAAGCAGCTCGTCGCCTGCCATACCAGCCTGACCTGCGGCCGCGACGATGTCAGCGATGCCGGTCGCCGCGATCGGAATGCGCGTCGACATCTCGACGATATCCGCCGACATCTGCTTGAAGGCCTGCGGTGTCTCGAAGTTGACGACCTTCCGCACATCGGCCATCGAGCTTTCGAACTCGACCGCCGCCATGATAGGGGCCTTGATCGCCTTCGCCAAGACGTAGCCAACGGCAGCCGCCTCGACCATGCGGCCACGCATCGCGTCGAGGCGACGGTTGTTTGCCTCCAGCTTCGACGACATATTGGCAACGGCGCCCGCCACACCGCGCGCGGGTGCTGTCACTTTGTCAATAAGCGAAAGTATGAGTTGGCTGGTGAGCGTGGCCATTTTCATCCTAGATTGACGAATGGGCGGATATCGTTAGCCTTCGGCGACAAAAGCACCGGAGGAAAGAATGTCGAGAGTGGTTCGAACGGAAGTCCGCACACGTGGATTTTTCGGGAAGCTGATGAAGTGGTCCTTCATCCTCTTCAACTTGCTGATGCTCTATTTCGTGATCCAGGGAGCCGTGAGCATCAACGATGGCGCCAAAACGCTGGCGACGGATTACGAAAAAGCTGGGTACGGCGCCGGAGCGGCAATTGGGTTCGGCGCCATGCTGTTTGTCTGGGCGGCGGGTGACGTCATCCTCGGCTTGTTCGTCCTGTTCACTCGTGGCACGAAAACGATCGTCGAAGAGGTCGCAGCATGAAACGACGGCTCCTGACGATCGCAGTTCTCAGTGCCCTTACGGCGCCAGCGATCGCCGCAAACGATCTGCAGTCAATGCAGATGGCCACTCAACTCGGCAACCTGCTGGCGTCGGAGGCCTTCTGCGAGCTGACATTCAATCAGGAGGCGATCGCGGCCTTCGTTGAGAAGAAAGTTCCGGCAGACGACATGCAGTTTCCGTCGATGTTATCTCTGATGACGAGCGGCGCGAAGGTTCAACTTGACCAGATGTCGCCCTCTGGGAAGACAGCGCAGTGCACGCAAGTGCGCCGTGTTGCCAAGTCGTACGGCTTTACGAAGTAGGACGCTCCGCCTTCAGCAATTCGCCCATCGCGTCGAAATACCGAAAGAACCGATCGGCTTCCCACTCTTCCACCTCGTCGAGCGACTGGTGGAGATGGCGGCCGATCGTCGCCGCCATCAGTCCGTAGCTTCCGGCGCTTTTCCCTTGATCGCCGCCGCCGCGTCCTTTCCGGCCTTTCCCATAAGAGGGGCCACCTCCATGCCCATCCGCATGAAGTCGTCGCCATCCATCTCTTCGATGACCTGGATCGGCACGCCGGCCATCGACGCGAACAGCGCGAAGCTCTTGCGCATGTCGCCTTTCACGGCGTCACCAGCGATGAGGTCCTTGGCCTTCATCCTCCGGAATGTCAGGGCCGAATAGGTCTCGTCCTGAAACTTGACCGGCTCGTCGAGGGTGAACGTCAGCGTTTTCGGGTTGCTCATTGCCTATTCCCTCATGCCAGCCGGAGCGCGGTGCGCCGGGCAGGACGGCGCACGACGCCACCCACCGAGAACTCGAAGTCGTCCAGCGCGTAGATCTCGTCATTGTCGACGAACAGCTTGTAGGAGTGGACCGCAACTCCGTATTCCCCTTCCGACTTATTGGCGGTCGCCCACGAACCGGCATCCATCTTCTTGATGCGGCAAACCATCTCGGCGCGGGCGGCGTGTTCGGTGCCGTCTTCGCTTTCCAGATAGCCGTAAGCGATGATATTGGTGTTCCGGCCGGTCGCGGCGCCGAAGAGCTTCATGATGTCGGGATCGAACGACGTTTCCTTGAATGAGGACTCCGTCATTTCGTAGCCCATCGCTACCTCACGCGGCTTGACCATGCCGGCATTGCGAAACGATTCCATCGTCTCTTCCATCACCGGCAGGGTGATCTCCGAACACTGTCCGACGCGCGTGTTGCCGTCGATGATGAGGTTGCAGTCCTTGAGCACGTAGCCCACGAGCTTATTGGCCATGTGTTTTCTCCTATGGCGCGAGATGGTCGGCGATTGACGGCCGGTTATTCGGTCGGACTAGCGACCGGCTGGGTAAAGGAAGAAGCCTTAGAGGAGCTGTCCAACCTCGACTTCGCCGGTTACGCCGCTGTAGAGCAGCTCGTAGCCGATCGTGATGTTGCGGAATGCATTTATACGGATGTCCACCACGGGTGCCGGGACCTCGAAACGCATCCCAAACTTGACGATGCCAGCGGCGCCGTCTTCCGGCGACTGGCCTTCGGAGAGCCAAAACTTCGAACCAGGGAGCAGGAAGCCTTCTGACTCCAGCCCCTTCAGCGCGTTGTTGCCGGTCATCACCATCAGGTCGAGATTGCCGAGGGTCTGCGGACGGTCGTTGAACTCGAGGAAGGCTTCCTCGATGCTTTCATTGGCAAGGTCCGTGACCCGGACGACGTTCACGAACTGCCAGATGCTCTCGGCCGCGCAGGTCCACACGCCCCAGGCGCGGAAGCCGTTGCCGCGGTTGATGATCGTGTTGACCCGGTTGAAGTTGAGATAGTCGGCCTCCTCGCCATACTCGACGGGGCGGTTGGTGCCCTGGATGCCGTTGATGATGAGGTTCGATCCCGGATAGACGGCGCCCCGCGTCTTGTCCTGCAACGCCTGCAGGCCAGCCCAGATCGGCGAGGACGGCTTCGGATACGGAACGCCGTCGATGGACTTCAGCACACGCGGATCGGCGTAGAAGACGCGGCGAGAGCCGATCAGCTGCCGAGCCTGAACCGCCTGCTGGTTCGTGCCGTCCGGGCCATCCGCATAGAACATCGCCCGCAGCTTGTCGGCGATGCCCTGCGCCTCGGCGATGATCGGATTGAGCACCTGCCCGATCGTGCCGGCGATGACCGCGCCGGTGCCGCCGGCCGGGTCGGTGACGGTGAACGTCAGCGCTCCAGTGTAGCCATATCCAGGCTTAGTGACGACAACGCCGGTGATCGCGCCATCCGTGCCAATAATCGGAGCGAAGGTCGCCCCCTGCCCGGTCGTGCCGGCCACGGTGATCGTGGTAGCGTCGGTGTAACCTGATCCCGCCGTTGTGACGTTGACGGAGGCAATGCCATCCGAGGCAGCCGCCGTGGTGAGGCCGGGAGCGATGAGCAGTTTCGGCCGGGGCAAGCCCATCGACGTCGCCTTGAGGAAGGCGTGAATTCCGGACTTGGTCGCGAAGTCGCCGACGGCGTTGGTCGTCAGTTCCGCGGCGTCCGCGCCCTCATCAACCAAAACGACGACGATCTTCGTCACCACTTGGTCGAAGACGCTGTCGATGTGATCCTTGACGGCATCGGGCAGGCCAACCGCATCGGACGCCTTGAGCACGAGAAAGGGCTTGTCGAAGCTCTTGCCGGTCGGAAGGTCTCCGGTGTCGATCGCGGCCAGAAGCCCGATGACAGACGTGTCGCGCGGCGTGACCAGTACCGGATCTTCGCCGGACTGAAAGACGCGAGCGCCGTGATGCTGTTCGATGCTGGCCATCGGGGTCTCCTTGAATGGCACTCATGAAAAAGGCCCGCGCGAGCGAGCCTGTCGAACGCGGCCGAGACCGCGTGATGGGGTCCCCGCCAGCGGCTTGCCGCTTAAGGGCGGGGCAGACGATGAAAGCGACCGCGCTAGGAGACGCGGTCGCACCCTCACCCGCCGCTGTGCACGCGGTGGTTCGAGTGGCGGATTAGAATCTGGGTTTCGCTGCAAGATCAGACGTAGGACGATTGGCCGCCGACCCTGACCGTGCAGTAGATCGCTGCCCGCGCCGAACCGGGGCAGATCACCCGGAACAGCCGGTTGGCCTCGTCATAGGCCCGATAGGGCAGCCCCAGTGCATCCCACAGGATGAGGTCGCAGGTTTTCCGGTCAAACATCTTCGACTGGTAGAGCCAGTCGTGCAGCACGTAGGCCTGCGCGTAAGTGTCGTCCGGAGACAGCCACCAACGCGCGAACCTGGGGATAGAACCCAGATCGCAGAGAAACCCATCTTCGACGCGAATGCTCTCCTGGGTACGCCCGCAATCGTAGACGAAGCCTCGATTGACGCAGAACAGCCGTCGGGCGCCGACGAGCTCGCACACCATGGTCGGAACGCCCGACAGCAAAACGGGCCGCTCAAGGAATGACCCGCCGGTGAAGATGTCGGTCGCCGAATAGGCGAGCGGCTCGGTGAAGGATGACATCGCGTCAGGCGGCAATCAGTTGCGCAGCCAGCGCGTCCGCCACGGCCCGCAGCGCCGCCACGGCGGCGTCAAGCTTGTCCGTCGTATCGATCGCCTCATCTGTCAGCCGCGCCGTCGCGGTCCGGCGAAGATGCACCGCGGCGCGCAGGATCGCCTGGTACCGCGCGGCGTTGGCGAGAACGTCTTCGGCATAGGCCGCCAGCGTCACGCCCTTGTCCTCGGCGAGGCCGGGCAGGACGGCGAAGCCATCGAGCGCTCCCCCGCCTACCACGACGAGCGCCTCGTCGCGCTGCTGTGTCCAGGACAGCGACTCGATTCCGGCCCATTGGTTGATCTCGACCGACGTGATGGCGTTGCCGTAGGCCATGGCGGTCGCGAGCGCTTCGGTCTTGCGTGCATCGAGGTCGGCTTTCAGGCGCCAGTCCGGTTTTTCCTCGACGGTGTAGATGACGGACACGACACCGGCCTCGCGGTCGAGGGTCAGGGCCGGTCCGCGGCGGATCTGGGTCTGAGGGTCGAACCCGTCGCCCGACACCACGACGTCGTATTCGTTCGGCGCGCGCGGGTTCGATGGCTCTGCCGGCCACTCGATCCAGGCGCCCCGGTGCCGGGCGACGATGTCGGTCATGCGCGCTCTCCTGTCGTGCGGCGCCGAAGGACGATATCGCCCATGACGCTGCCTTGTGTCCGGTGGCCGCTGCAATGGCGCATGTAGCCGATGAAGCTCGCCACGTGCGGATCGAGGTCGGCCGAGGAGATCGCCCCGGCCCGGTACAGCGCCGTCAGATCCCGGAACCGCCGGCGCGCCCGCTTCACTGTGCGCTTGCGCGGCAGCCGGTGCGTCGTGAAGGTCCGGTAGCCACAGAAGTCGATCCCGAAGCGCGCCGGCGCGATGCCCGTCTTGTGGTTGAGCCGCAGCCGCAGGTCGGTCGCCAGGAACCCAGCGATGTCGTCATGCAGGGCCCAGAGCGTTTTCTTGTCCGGACCGAGGATGACGAAGTCGTCCATGTAGCGGACGTAGAAGCGCACCCCGAGCTCGTCCTTCACCCGGTGGTCGAGCTGGTCGAGATAGATGTTGGCGAAGAGCTGCGAGGTCAGCGCGCCGACCGGAAGCCCGGTGCCGCCCTCATAGCCGTAGCCGGCGAGGATCTTCGCGACGAGGTCGAGGACCTGGGCATCCGTCACCTTGCGCCCGATGATCTCCAGCACCCGGGCGTGGTTAATGGAGGCGAAGAACTTCGACACATCGGCCTTCAGCACCCAGGTCTCGTCGTAGCGGCCCTGCGCGTGTCGCAGCTGCGCCTGGAGGCGCGTGACAGAGGCATGGACACCCTTGCCCTTGCGACAGGCGAAACTGTCGTCGATAAAGCGACGCTCGAAGATCGGCTCCAGGTGCCGGACCAGCGCATGATGGACGACGCGGTCGGA
>JBBSUS010000021.1:0-11436 GCA_038234195.1 Hyphomicrobiales bacterium
AGCGCCTCGCGAGGGAGTCGACGATGACCGCAATGGCCAGAACGCCGCCGGTGATCATGTAGCGCAGAGACGAGGACAGGTTCAGAAGCGTCAGGCCGCTCGCGATCGACTGGATGACGATGATGCCGAGCAGCGCCGACCAGGCGTTGCCGCGTCCGCCGAACAGGCTGGTGCCGCCGATGACCGCTGCCGCGATGGCGTTGAGGTTGACGTCGCCGGTGCCGGCCTGCTGGCTGGCCGATGCGAGCCGTGCCGACGACAGGACCCCGCCCAGCGCCGCGAACATCGAACACATGATGAAGGCGCTGGTGTAGATGCGCTTGACGTTGATGCCGGCGCGCCGGGCGGCTTCCGCATTGCCGCCGACGGCCATCATCGAGCGGCCCCATTTCGTCCGGGTAAAGGCGTAGTCCATGATGACGACAAGCCCGACGAACAGGCCGAACATCCAGGGCACCCCGCGACCGGTGTTGAGGTAGAGCACGATGGCGACCAGGGCGACGGTCAGGATCGCAGCCTTGAAGATGAGGCCACCGAGCGAGCCGGGCGAGAGGTTGGCCGACTGGCGACGGCCGCGCGTGCGCTGGCCCATGACGAGCACGACGACGCCCGGAACGATCGCCAGAAGGGTGGAGAGCCAGGCCGGCATGATCTGCAACTGGCCGAAATCCACCATGAACGAGCCGTAGGGCAGGTTGATCGAGCCGGTGTTGCCGAGCATGTAAAGTTGCAGGCCGAGCAGCGCGAGCAAGCCCGCCAGCGTCGATACGAAGCTCGGCATGCCGAGCTTGGTGCGCAGCACCGCATAGACCGCGCCGACGAGCGCGCCGACGGCCAGTGCCCCGGCGATCGCCAGGAGCACGGGTACGCCCATGTTGACCCACAGGACGCCGACCAGCGCAGAGCCGACGCCGCTCATCGAACCGACGGACAGGTCGATTTCGCCGAGCATCAGGACGCAGACGATGCCGAGTGCGATGACGCCGATCGTCGAGCAGTCGAACAGCAGGTTCACGAGATTGTTGGCCGACAGGAAGATCGGGTTCATCACCGTGTACACGGTCCAGATGACGACAAGCCCAACGACCACTGGCAGCGAGCCGACATCGCCGGCACGGACCTTGTCGAAGAAGGCCTTCAGGGACCCGGAAACGCCGGTTGCGTGGGTGACGCGGGTGTCGCTGCGATCGAGCCGCGTCGGGGTCCCGGTGCCGGTGTTGGTGCTCTCGCTCATGCCCTTATCTCCCCGGCGGCTGATGGCCCAGTTGGCGTCCCGACCTGTCGCTTGCTGGCCCTTCGCGAGACGGCGTTGTCGGTAGCGCCGGTGATGGCGCCGATTAGTTCCTCGTTGGAAGACTGCGGCGTGAAGACGCCGTTGTTCTTGCCGAGACGCAGGACCACGACGCGGTCGGCGACGGCGCGCACGTCCTCCATGTTGTGGGAGATCATCAGGACGGCGAGGCCGCGCTCGCGGACCCGCTCGATGAGGTTCAGGACTTCCGCCGTCTGGGCGACACCGAGGGCGGCCGTCGGCTCATCGAGCATGATCACCTTGGGGTTCAACAGCAGCGAGCGGGCGATCGCCACGGTCTGGCGCTGGCCGCCCGAGAGCGAGGCGACGACGTCGCGCACGTCGGGGATGCGGGCGGCGAGCTCGTTGAGCAAAGTCCAGGCCCTGACCTCCATTGCGGTCTCGTCGAGCTGGTAGGGGCTCAGTTCCTGGCCGAGGAAGATGTTGGCGACGACGTCGAGATTCTCGCAGAGCGCCAGATCCTGGAACACCGTGGCAATGCCGAGCTCCAGCGCCGAACTCGGGCCGGCGAGATGAACGGGCTTGCCCTGGAAGGTCATGGTGCCCGAACTGGGCGCATGGACGCCGGCAAGCACCTTGACGAGGGTCGACTTGCCGGCGCCGTTGTCGCCAACCAGCGCGACGACTTCGCCCGCATGCAGTTCGAGGTCGATGTCGGTGAGCGCCGAGACGGCGCCGAAGTTCTTCGAGATGCCCTTGAGGCCGAGCACCAGCTCGCCGCGTTCGGATCTCGATCGGGGCATTTCAGACATGGCAGGGGCCTTTCGCGCCAAAAGACAAGGTCGAAGCTGGGGTCTCCGGCAGCAGGTTCGCCGCCAGAGACCGACGTTTGACCTTACTCGATGCCGAGCGTCTTGCAGCCTTCGGCGTAGCGGCCGGTGCAGAGCTCGGCGACCGTGTTGATCTTCTTGTCGATGATCTCGGCCTTGAGGTTCTCCTTGGTGATGACCACCGGGACGAACAGTTCTGACGGGGTGTCGTAAAGGGTCGTCTTCGCCTCAGGCGTCTTGTCCTGAAGCAGCTGGACCGCGACCTTGGCCGCGGCTGCCGCGACGATCTCGCTCGGCTTGGAAATCGTGTTGTACTGGTCGCCGGCGATGATCAGCTGCAGTCCGGCGATCGTCGCGTCGTTGCCGGTCACCGGTGGAACCGGGTCGACGCCGGCGGCCTTGAAGGCCGCGATGGCGCCGCCGGCGGTGCCGTCATTGGCGGCGACGACACCGTGGATGTCCTTGCCGAAGCGGGTGATCTGGCCGCTCGCCCATTCCTGGGCCTTGGGCGGCGCCCATTCCGGCGTGTCGTACTCGGACAGGGTCTTGTAGCCCGAGCCTTCGAGGCCGGCGTGGATGCCGTCGCGGATGAGGCCCGCTGCGGCGTCGGTCGGCGAGCCATTGATCTCCAGCACGCCGCCGGAGTCGGTCGGCACGTTGGTCTTCTTCAGGTGCTCGATCAGCGAGTCGGTAATCGCCTTGCCGATGCCCTTGTTGTCGAACGACACATAATAGTCGGCCGGCAGCGACGGGATCGGCCGGTCATAGGCGATGATCTTAACGCCCTGGCTCTTGGCGAGATTGACCAGCGATGCGGCGGCCGTCGAGTCCACCGGGTCGAGGACGATGACCTTGGCGCCCTGCGAGATCACCGAGTTGAACTGCTGCTGCTGCTGGGCGGCCACCGCGTCGGCATTCTGGTAGATCACCTTGCAGTCGGGGCAGAGCTTCTTCATCTCGGCCTGGAAGCCGGGAAAGTCGTGCTGCTCGTAACGCGTCGAGGCCTGGTCCGGCATCAGGAAAGCGACCGTGCCGCTCGGGCCGTCGGCTGCGAACGCCGGTGTGGCTGCTCCTGAAAGAAGGGCCAGGCCGAAGGCGGCAAGTCCGGACTTGATGATGGCATGCGATGTCATTTCGAATTCCTCCCTGTTGATCCTTGATGGTGCGGCCGGATGTGGGCCGATACGCCCGGGGGTCTTGTGTCCCCGCAGGCGATGGGGTGTGGCGAAGCGCGGCGGCTCGCCGGAAGCCGTGCTCAGTGGACGGGCTTGGCTCCCTTGTCTGCGGCAGACCCGAAATCCGGGTCCGGCGAAAGTGATCGCGATCGGCGTTGCGCAGCCTTCCGGCCGGAACGGGAGGACGCCAAGGGCCTTGCAGCGACCGACGCGCGGACCACGAGGCCGGCGTTGAGCACGAAGGCCTTCGGCGCGGCGTCGGCATGGCCGTCGAGCCGGAACATCAGCCGTTGCCAGGCGGCCTCCGCCATGTCCTCGACCGGCTGGCGGATCGCCGTCAGCCCGGTATTTCGGGCGCTCATCCAGGCGTCGTCGTCGAAGGCGATGATCGAGGTGCGATCGGGAATCATGATGCGCGCGCGGGCAAGGGCCGACAATACGGCCAACGTGTTGACGTTGGTGGTCGCCATCACGGCGTCCGGCACTGGATGGCGTTCCAGCCAGTGGGTGAAGACCTGCGCACCGAGCTCTACCGACGCGCCCAATTCGAGGAGGGTTGGCGCAACGCCGGTCTCGCGAAGGATGTGCGCGCTGGCGGCCGCCACGCGCTCGCCGATCGGTGCGATGTCCATGCGCGAAGCCGCCATAACGATGTCGCGGTGGCCCTGCTCGACGAGATAGCGCGCCGCGATCTCGCCCGCGTCGTGATTGTCGATGGTGACGCTGTCGGCGATCGAGCAATCGGCGCTGACGCGATCGACCAGCACCACCGGCAGTTCGCTGCCGCTGTTGACCAGCGCTTCGGGAACGTCGTTCGAGCAGGGTACGGCGATCACGCCGGCCGGACGCCAGGCCAGAAGGGCCGAGAGCCGGGACGCCTCGATCGCGCGGTCGTCGCGCGAGCTGGCGACGATCACGTCGTAACCGTCGGCCGAGGCCAGGGCTTCGATGCGGGTAACGATGGTGGCGAAGAAGGTATCGGTGAGGTCTGGCACGAGAACGGCGACGACCCGATTGCGTCCCGAGCGCAACTGCGAGGCGGCGCGGTCAACCTGGTAGCCGAGTTCCTCGGCCGCGCTGCGAACGCGACTCTGCAGATCGGCATTGACCGGCTTGCGGCCACTGAAGACGTTCGAAACCGTAGCCGTCGAGACGCCGGCAAGTGCCGACACGTCCTTGATCGAGACACGGTTTGAACTCATCGCCCAGCGCCTCCCAACGCGTAAAACGATTAACTGTAAATCGTTTTACCGCCGAAATACGCGAAACGCAAGGTCAATTTTGGACGCGCCGAATTTCTTGGGGTGTGCGGGAAGGACAGGGTGCCAGAGTGCGGGCAAGCCCGAACCCACCGGCAGTCTATCGCGCGCCAGCAGCCCCGCATCGGCGGGGGCTCCGCATGGCTCGGCCGTCGTTGCGGCGGGCAGCAAATCCCGCGCGGTTTCGCGCGGGACGTTTGTCGAAGAGACTTTCAGTCGTCAGGTCACGGTGACTTTCACGTCGCCAACACCGTCGATATGGCCTTCAAGCGTGTCGCCCTTGTTCACCGCCCCGACGCCGGCCGGCGTGCCGGTCATGATGACATCGCCAGGAGCGAGGGTGAAGAGGCTGGACAGATACGAGATCGCCTCGGCGGTCTTCCAGATCATCTGGTTGAGGTCGCCCTCCTGTCTCGTCTCACCATTCACTTTCAGCCTGATCGCGCCGCTGTCCGGATGGCCGATCTGAGCTGCCGGCACGACTTCGGAGACGGGGGCCGACCTCTCGAAGGCTTTGCCGATCTCCCCTGGCCGGCCCATCTTCTTGGCGACGCCCTGAAGATCGCGCCGGGTCATGTCCAGGCCGACCGCGTAGCCGTAGACATGGTCGAGCGCGTTCTCGGTGGCGATGTCGGCTCCGCCCTTCGACAGGCAGACGACGAGTTCGATCTCGTGATGAACGTCGGACGTCTGGGTGGGGTAGGGAAATTCCCCGTCTGTCGACAGGTTGTCCGGATTTTTCTGGAAGAAGAACGGCGGCTCCTTGTCCGGGTCGTGACCCATCTCGATGGTGTGGTCGGCGTAGTTGCGACCGACGCAATAGACACGCCGCACCGGGAATGTGTCGGTCGAGCCTCGGACCGGCAAGGCGGGGACGGGGGCAGGCGAGAAGACATGGGACATCGTCGGATGGGGTCCTTTGGTGGTGTTGGTGAAATCAGCCGCGGTTGGCGGCATAGAAGTCAACGCGTCGCTCGAGCCAGGCGAGACTTTCGGCAAGGATGAAGGCGAGCGCGAAGAGAACGAGGAGCGTGGCCCAGAAATGCTCCATCAGGAAGCGCGAGCCGTAGAGCTTGAACAGGGCGCCGAAGCCGACGATCGAGACCAGCAACTGGCCGATGATCACGCCCTTGACCGCGCGGATCACGCCGAGCCGGATTCCGGCTAGGATTTCCGGCAGCGCCGCCCAGAGAAAGATGCGGGTGAAGGCTTGGCCTCGCGACGCGCCGAAGCTGTGGGCCATCTCGACGAGCGACGGCGAGATGGAGCGGATCCCGGCGCGGGCGTCGAGGACGATGATCCAGATGGCGAAGAGCACGACGGTCAGGACGATCGTCGTCTGCCCCAGCCCCAAAATCACCATGATGACCGGCACGAGGGCGGTCAGCGGCGCCGAGAGGAAGAGGTTCACCCATGGCAGAAAGAAGCGGTCGGCCAGCTGCGAGCGTCCCATCAGTATGCCGAGTGGAACGCCGACACCGATCGCGATGACGTTGCCGATGACGAAGGCGTAGGCGGTCACCGACAGGGCCGACAGGAAGGACGGCGTCGGAACGATTTCCACGAGCCGCACAAACACGCTCGACAGCGGTGGCAACAGGATCGTCAGCTGCGCCTGACCGACGATTTCCCAGAGGATCGCCCAGAGTACAAGCGATGCGACCATCGGGATGCGGCGTCCGAAAACGATCATGGCCGCCTCAATCCAGATAGGTTTTCAAGGAGTGCCAGATGGCGTCGACGGTATCGAGATAGACCGGATGGCGCCTGATCGCATCGGCATCTCCGTCGCGGTTGATGTCCGGCTCGATGATCTCGGCGATGCGGCCTGGGCGCGGCGACAGAAGCACGATCCGGTCCGAGACGTAGACCGCCTCTTCGATCGAATGCGTGACGAAGATGAAGGTCTTCTTTTCGCGCGCCACGAGGGTGAGTAACTCTTCCTGGAACTTACGGCGGTTCTGTTCGTCGACGGCCGAAAACGGCTCGTCCATCAACACCACGTCGGCATTGACGGAGAGTGCCCGCGCCAGGCCGACTCTCTGGCGCATGCCGCCGGAGAGTTCGTGCGGATAGCGGTTCTCGAAACCGGCAAGACCGACCTGAGTGATCGCGCGGCGGGCGATCTCCTCGCGCTCCGCCTTGCCCATGCCGCGCATCTCCAGGCCGAAGGTCACGTTCTTCAGGACGCTCGCCCAAGGCATCAGCGCGAAATCCTGGAAGACGAAGGCGCGTTCGGGGCCGGGGCCGTACACCACCTTGCCGTTGACACGAACCTCGCCGGCGGTCGCCGGCAGAAGGCCCGCGATGATCTTGAGCAGCGTGGTCTTGCCGCAACCAGACGGTCCGAGCAGCGAGGTCAGCTGGCCGCGCGGAAAATCGACGGTGATGTCCTTCAGCGCCTGCACCGTGCCGGCATAGACCTTGTCGATGTTGCGGACCTCCACCACAGCGTCGGCCACGGGACGGGTCGCGGTAAAACTTCGGGCCAGGTCAGGGGCGTGGTGATGCGGGGCGTTCATGCCGTGGCTCGCTTTTCCGGTCGAAACAGGGTGAACTCGACGCGCTCGATCAGCTCGATGAAGAGGACCGAGAACAGGATGATCGACAGGATCGCCGCATACATGGAGGGGTAGTCTGCGATCGAACGGCTGTAGGTGATGATGTCGCCGACGCCGGTAGGCGTGATCAGGAGTTCTGCGAGGATCGCGCCGATGAAGCCGGAGGCGCAGCCGAGGCGAAGGCCGGCGAAGATCACAGGGCTTGCGGCCGGCAGGATGATTCGGCTGATCACCTTGGATCGCGGCGCGAGGAACGATCGGCCCATCTCGGTCAGCGAGGCCGGCGTGTGGCGCACCGCGGCAAAGGAGTTGAGCACGATCACCGGCATGGCCATGATGCAGACGACCAGCGTCTTCGAGGCGAGGCCGATGCCGTAGGCGAAGACGATCAACGGGATGAGTGCTGCAAGCGGAGCGGCTTGCGCGACGATGAAGATCGGCGACGCGAACCATTCGGCGCGGGCGTCGAGCCCCATGGCGACGCCGATCGCGACGCCGCATATGGCCGAGACGACAAGCCCGAGGATCAGAGGCTGCAGCGTGATGGCGAAGGCCGCGATCAGCGAACCGTCCACGATCATCGCCCAGAAGGCGCGCATGGTTTCGGTGAAGCTCGGAAAGGCCGGGCTGATCGGTACAAGGGCCGCCCACTGCCAGGCGAGGCAGAGACAGGCCGCCGAGATGATCCGCAGCGTCGCTTGATGGGTCAGAAACCGATAGGCGGCGCTGGGCTGACGGTCGAGAAGGGCCGTCATTTCGGCGGACCGCCCGAAGGATGCCAACCGCGAGAGGGTGAAGCCTGCCGGCTTCGCCTCACAATGCTTGCGGCCTTCAGCCACCGAGCTTTTCCTGGGCATGCTTCAGAGGCTTGAGATCCCAGAAGTCCTCGACCTTCAGGCTGTCGGCCGGCCCTTCGAGTTGACCGGCTTTCGTGTAGAAGTCGAAATCGGCCTTCGCCGCTTCCATGCCGCCCTTGGGATCGAACAGGCCGTTTTCGATGCCTTCCTTGTAGAAGGGCGTCACCTCATCAAGGATTTCCTTGGGTTGATCGGCGAGCAGCCCGCGCTTCTGACGTTCGGTCTCGATGATTGTCGGGTCCTTGTTCATCTCCTGCCAAAGGCCGAGGAGTTGGGTGACGATGATGTCGGCATCCTCGGAATGGTCGTCGAGCCATTTCTGCGAAGCGAAGACGAGTTCGTCGCTCGGCTTGGCGTCGAGGCCCGGCAGCACGTGGAATTTGTCGCCGGCCTTGTCCATCAGCAGGTTCTTGTTGGCCAGATCGACGATCGTGGCGTCGATCGTGCCGTTCATCATCGCGATGATGCGGTTTTCCGAGCCGGGTACATAGGAGCGCTGTCCGAAGGTGATGCCTTCCTTCTTGGCGATGATGTCGCCGATCGCCTCGGTACCAGTGCCGCGGGCGTGGAACGTGAAGGGCTTGCCGTCGAGGTCCTGCCAGGTCTGGTACTTGTTGGCGGCGACCGGAAAGAACACGAGTCGCGACATCTGGAAGATCGCGCGCAACGGCACTTTTGCCTTCTGGATGATCGTGTAGGGCGTGCCGACGCCGATATCGGCCTGACCGCCGACGAGGGCCTGGATCGCGATGTCTTCGTCCGCGAAGGCGGTGAGTTCGTAGTCGACGCCCTTGTCCTTGGCCCGGTCGAGAGCGATCAGGAAGGCCAGCGTCTCGACGCTGACCACATCGCCGAGTGCGACGCGAATGGGCTCCTTGGCCTCGGCGAGACTGGTTCCGAAGCCGAGAGCGGCGATAACCAGGCCTGTCGCGACGGACTTTGCCGCGCGTGCGAAAAGTTGCATGACGTTCCTCCCGAATGGCGTTCAATTGCGGAGCGGCGATTTGCCCCCTATTGGCCTCTTGCCGGACCATTGCTTTGCCAATACATGATTGGTTACGGCATGCTGGCACAATGATCAAGTTGGATTCGAAGATTGCTCAAGAGTGACATCAGCGATCCCGCGAGCCATCCGACGTCCGGTTCGCATCGTGAAGCGGATGAACGTGACGGCGGGCGCAGCGCACTCGTCCAACTGCGGGCTTTTCTCGCGCAGCAGAGTCCCGCCCCAAGCTCGCGTCTGCCTCCCGAGCGCGACCTGGCCGAGAGCCTCGGGGTGTCGCGCGGCGATCTGCGCAAGGCACTGGCCGTGCTCGAGGAGCAGGGCGAACTCTGGCGGCATGTGGGGAAGGGGACCTTTACCGGCGCGCGGCCGGTGGCCGAGATCGACACCGTTGCGGTCATCGCCAAGCAGACCAGTCCGGCGGAAGTGATGCGCGCACGGCTGGCCATCGAACCGGAACTGGCCCGTGAGGCGGCCCTCCATGCGACCGCCGACGACATCGCCAATCTGCGCCATTGCGCCGAGAGTGCCAAGTGTGCGGAAACGTGGCGCCAGTACGAAAACTGGGACAACCGCCTGCACCGCGCGATCGCGGAGGCAGGCCGTAACGCCCTGCTCCTGGCCGTTTTCGATACGATCAATGCCGTGCGTCGCACCGTGGTCTGGGGGCGACTACGCAACGACCAAGCCGTGCCGCCGCGCGACCACCACAGCTTCGCTGACCACGACGCGATTGTCGCCGCCATCGAGGACCGCAACCTCGCGGCGGCCGCAAGTCAGATGCGCGTTCACCTCCAGCACGTCCATGATCGGTTGATCGAGCGTCACCGCATCGCGGCCGGATAGCGACGCACGACTGTCGCGGGGCAAGTCGGCGGCGTGAATTCGTTGACCAATCATTCATTGGTCGATAAACGCCAAGTTTACCGGGCGGGCGTCATTCACGTCCTTCGACTCGTTGCGGACGGCGAGCCACTTTGTGTACTATTGCCATGCGAAGGCGCGTCGGGACCTCGGCAACCGAACCCGGGCCTTGGCAGAACGCGATCGGCGATGCGCCGGCCAGGTTCGATCGGCAAGGTATGCTTTGATGATGGCACTTGCACTTGTGTCGCTGGCGATCTGGATGGTGCTGCTGTTCGCGCGTGGGCGATATTGGCAGATTGCCACCGACTTGCTGCCTGACGGGCCCTGTTTCGTGGATGGATCGACCGGTCGCACTGCCGAGCAGACTCTCTTCGCGATCGTGCCGGCGCGCAACGAGGCCGGGACCATTGCCGAAACGCTACCGACGCTTCTGTCGCAGAGGACGGTTCTGCCGTTCCATGTCGTTCTCGTCGATGATCACAGCGAGGATGCGACGGTCGAGATTGCGCTGCGGGCGGCAAGGGCTTCAGGCTGCGCCGAGCGATTGACGATCGTTGCGGCCGGGCCGTTGCCATCCGGTTGGACCGGCAAGCTCTGGGCGTTGCAGCAAGGCCTGACCCACATCCGCCGGGCCGGCCTTTCACCCGATCGCATACTCTTCACCGACGCCGACATCGCCTATGGGGCTGGAACTTTGGCCCGGCTTGTTTCGCAAGCGGGTCGCCGGGGTGTCGTTCTGGCCTCGCTGATGGTGAAGTTGCGGGCCGAGAGTTCTGCCGAGCGCTGGCTGGTGCCGGCCTTCGTCTATTTCTTCAAGATGCTGTACCCGTTCGGCTGGGTGAACGATCCCAGGGCCCGCACGGCGGCTGCGGCCGGCGGCGTCGTGCTTTGCGATCGAGCGGCATTGGAACGGGCTGGTGGCCTGTTCGCCATTCGCGGCGCGCTGATCGACGATTGCGCGCTGGGCCAGTTGATGAAGAAGCAAGGCCCGATCTGGCTCGGCCTGACACGCGATGTCGTGAGTGTCAGGCCTTATCCGGTGTTCGCCGACATTCGCCAGATGGTGGTTCGATCCGCCTACACAGAATTGCGGCGGAGCCCGCTTCGCCTGGTGATCGCGATCTCGGGTCTGGCACTCGTCTTCCTCGTGCCGCCGTTGGCTGCGATCTTCGGCGGCGGCTCGACACGCCTTGTCGGCCTAGTAGGGTGGATGGCCATGGCAATATCGTATGCGCCGATGCAGGGGTTTTACGGACTTTCAGCCTTTCGCGCGACTTGTCTGCCGGCAATTGCCGCGATTTACGGCCTGTTCACCATCCAGTCGGCGATCGACCATCAAAGGGGGTGTGGTGGTCTATGGAAGGGGCGGGTGCAAACGACGTCGCAAGGGGTCCGATCTTGACCGGACAGCAGGCCTCGACATCCGGCCGGAACCATCGCACCGAAAACTTCCCGGTGGCCTCTGTTCTGATCGCCAAACGGCACCGCGGCGCGATCCTGGCTTTCTATCGTTTTGCGCGGGCCGCCGACGACATCGCCGATCATCCGACTCTCGCGCGTCTTGAAAAACTCGACCGTCTCGATCGTCTTGAGGCGACGCTGTTCGACGAGGACGAGGTCGCCGCGGCAGTC
>JBBSUS010000022.1:0-11411 GCA_038234195.1 Hyphomicrobiales bacterium
GCTCGGCACTGACCTGTCCCCACACCAGGGCGACGAAGGCCGCGGCAAAGATCGCCGAGCCGACGAGATAGCCGAGGCCGAGCGACATGGACACCCAGTCGCCGCCGGTCTCGCCGAGCGTCGTGGCGGCAATCTTGATGATCCAGAAGCCGAAGACGACCTCGGGCACCTTGCTCGAGGCGGGCTCGACCGCACTGCCTTGCTTGTTGTTCATGGGCCTGTTCGATGGTGGGCGAGCCGTCCGCCGGAAGCGACCTGCCACGTCGCCATTCCGTCGAGCGGAGCGTCGCAGTTTCACATGCCTTGCAGGGCCGCGGGTCGAGACGATCTCGCCGGAGTTCAGGAAGGCGTCGGAAACGGAGACAGCCTCGTCCAAGAGGCCGCCTGGATTGCGGCGCAGATCGACGATGAATCCCTTGACCTTGTCCTTGCCGACCTTCTGCTCGATGTCGGCGATCGCATCTTCCATGCCGACCGTGGTCTGCTCGTTGAACTTCAGCAGCTTGATGTAGCCGACATCGCCGCCCTCGACGGAGTGGCGCACCGACGGCACCTTGATCTCTTCTCGCTTGACGCTCATGCGGATCGGCTTGTTGGCGCCCTTGCGCACGATCGTGAGATCGACGCTGGATCCAATGTCGCCCTTCATTTTCTCGACCGCTTCGGAAAGGGTCAGGCCCCGCACCTGCTCGCCATTGATCTCTGCGATGAGATCCCCGGCGAGGATGCCGGCCTTGTCGGCGGGAGTGCCCTCGAAGGGCGAGACCACCTTGACGAGTTCGTCCTCCATGGTGACCTCGATGCCGAGACCGCCAAACTCGCCGCGGGTTTCTGTTCGCATGTCCGCCGCTTCCTTGGCGTTCATGTAGCTCGAATGCGGGTCGAGCGAGGTCAGCATGCCGTTGATGGCCGTCTCGATCAGCTTCTGATCGTCGGGCTTGTCGACATACTGGGCGCGCACCCGCTCGAAGACGTCACCGAAAATCGCAAGCTGGCGATAGGTATCGGAGCCGGCCGCATTGGCGACGCCGGAATTCTGACTGACGACGGTGATCGCCGTCGCTCCCATCAGTGCGCCGGCGAACAGTATCGAGAGCTTACGAATCATTCCTCGTCCTTCCAGAGGGTGCGTCCGTCCACCAGGGGGACGGATCGACCGGTTTCCCGTCCTTGCGGAATTCGACGTAGAGAGAGGGCTCCAACGCACCGAATTCCGCCACTGCAACGCTCGCGATGCGCCTTGCGCCCATCATCGCCACCGGCTCACCGGCAGAAACGAACTGCCCGGCCTCGACGTCGATCCGGTCCATCCCGGCCAGGACGACATGATAGCCATCCCCCGCATCCAGGATCAAGAGTTGTCCGTAGGACCGGAAGGGTCCGGCGTACAAGACCGTCGCATCTGCCGGTGCCGTGACCACGTCGTCGGCACGCGCGCCGATCGACATGCCGGTCGTCTCGCGGCCAATATCGTCCTCGCTGCCATAGCGGATGACCGTGCGGCCAGCGACGGGCTTAGACAATCGGCCTTTCATTGTCGAAAATGGGGCGGCCGGCGCCAGCCTTGCCGTCTCGCGGCGAAGCGAGTCGATGTCGTAGTGCGGGGTGACGGCTGTAACCGGTCCACCATCGGCGTTTGGTGGCGTCAGGCCGCCGGCATTCGGCTCGAGAGATGCCATTTCGGTCGGGGAACCAGAAGGGGTTGCAGCCGGATTTGCGGGAGCGCCTTGCGACGATGAAGCCGCTGGCGACTCAGTGCCCGGTCGCGCGCCGGCAAGCCCGGACACCTCGGCACGCGGCACGGAATTGCGGTCGATCGGGTCCAGGCCGGTGGAATTTTCCAGCCGATCGCCGCTGCCATTGGCCGCAGTCCTCAGCGTCTCGTCGGCGACTGCCGATGTCCCCGCCTGGCCCGCGACGTCGGTGCCCTGCGCCATTGCCACCTGCTCGCGCGCCAATCGCTCGGTCTTTTCGCGGGCCGCCACCCGCTGCGTCTCGGCCCATAGAGCGGCGGTCGCCTGGCGCTCGGCCTCAAGCCGCGCCGCATCCGCCTTTCGGGCATCCGCAACGCGGGTCGCTTCGGCCTCCGCGGCGGCCTTGCGTGCGGCCTCCTCAGCGGCGCGAGCGCTTTCGGCGTCGGCCTGCAAGGAGGCAATCAGATCCTTCAGGTCACTCGCCTTGCCGGCCAGTTCAGCGGCATTTGCGGTTTCGGCCGCGCGGCGATCGCGATTGCTCGCCTCCAGCTTTTCCTTCTCGTCGAAGAGCCTTGCGAGTCTGGCCTCCTCCTCGCGGTGCTTCGTCATCTGCGTGGCGTAGGTGGTCTTCTCCGCATCGATCGACTGCCGCACCTTGGTCAATCGGTCGAGATCGGCGACGAGCAATCGGGTCTCGTTGCGGATCGACGGCACGACGGCGCCGAGAAGGATAGCGCTCCGCACCGAACCCAACGCATCCTGCGGTTTGACCAGCAATGCGGGAGGCGGCTTGCGGCCCATCCGTTCGAGCGCCGCCAGCACCTCCGACAAAACGCCGCGACGCTCGCGCAGCGAACCTTTGATGGTCCCCTCTTCGACGGCCAGATGATCGATGCGGTCCTCGGTGGCCGCAAGATTGGCGCTGATCGCCTTCTGCGCGGCGGCGGCATCGATCATCGCCTGGCGGATGCGGCCCCGATCGGCGGCGAGCTTGGCAATCTCCGCATCGAGCGACTGCACCGTCTCGTCCGAAAGCTGAATGGTCGCCGCGACCGCGTCGAGTTCGGCCGCCGATTTGTGACGCTGCTCTTCGAGGATCTTGGAGCGCTCCACATCGCGCGGCGAATTCGTCGTCGCGGCAACGCGGTCGGAAAAACCGCCGGCGACGGACGACGGAGCCGGGTCGACGGAACCGGTGGCAATCGCGTCGACCGCAGCCGCAGTGCCTGTAGGCGCCATGATAGACGCGGGTCCACCTGGCAAGCGCGTGCCTGCCGCGATGACCGGACCCTGCGCCCATGCCAGGACGCCGACGGTGGCCAACACGGCAAGGCGCCAGCGCGTTGCCGTCATTTGGAATCCATCCCCGCTGTCGATTGTCCCACGCTGATCCCGACGCTGGATCAAAATGTCCACGCTCCCTGGCCTGTCGCTCGCATCATCCGGGCGTCTGTCGCGCCAACGCCCAAAACGAGAGATGCGGATGACGTCTTCACGACCGCAATGGTAGCGATTGCACCATTAACAATCGATCAACCATCACGGATTTGTCCGCAGATTCCTATCCGTCGATTGGGATCGAAAGCAGGTCACCAAGCGTCCAACGGTGAAAATTCTCGACCTGTGGCCGCAGGGAACCAGCAGTGCACAGTGGATCAGGATCGATGATAGGGATGACCGGCCAGGATCGTCGCGGCGCGATAGAGCTGCTCGGCGACAAGAATGCGGGCAATCTGATGGGGAAAGGTCATCCGTCCGAGAGAGACGACCGCTTCGGCGCGGGATCGGAGCCCGGCGTCATGGCCGTCCGGCCCGCCGACGAGCAGCCCCAGATCGCGCTTGCCATCGTCGCGCAAACGGGCGAGCAGCGCGGCGAATTCCTCCGACGACAAGGTCTTGCCGCGCTCGTCCAGAACGAGGTGCGCGCATTCGGCCGGGAGGCTCGCCACGAGCTTGCCAGCTTCCTCGGCCTTGCGCTCGTCGGCAGTTTTCAGGCGGGATTCGGGGTATTCGTGAAGGCCCTGGTAGTCGAGGCCCAGCGGTGCGCCGGTCTTCTTCAGGCGATCGAGATAACGATCGGCGAGATTCTTTTCAGGTCCCGCCTTCATCCGGCCGATGGCCGCGATCGTCAGGCGCATCGCAGGGCCTTTTCATGATCAGCGCTTGGTCAAGCTGCAGCGCGGGACGGGAACCGCGGTACCCTAGGGTCGTTCACCGGCGAACCGTTCGAGGCAATGGCCTGACCAATACCCGTCACCAATGGTCCAACGGAGCATCGCAGCCAGGCAAGCGTGCCCAGCGTCCCCATCGGTTGGTCAAGTCGTTGGTCACCCGTCTGACGCGGCGGTCAGTGAACCGTCACGTCTCCAACGTCGCCCACGGTCCACATCTTCTCGATATTGTAGAAACTTCGAACTTCCGGTCGGAAGATGTGGATGATGATGTCGCCGGTGTCGATCAGAACCCAGTCGCCATTCTGCAGACCCTCGACCTTGGCATTGCCGAGGCCGTGATCCTTGATATGACGCAGGAGGTGCTCGGCGACGGCGCTGACATGGCGGTTCGATCGCCCGGAGACGATCACCATGTGGTCGGCCAGCGCCGACTTGCCGTTCATGTCGATGGACACGATGTCCTCGCCCTTCGAGTCTTCAAGGCTCGAAATCACAAGGTCGATTGCGTTCCGGCCACCCGAAAAATCGGTGGCGGGCGCGTCGGAAGGAGCCGTCAAAGTGACCTCCTTCGTTTCAGCCGCATGTCGCAGTGTCGTTTTCCCTTTCAATGGGGCGTATGCCGCGGACCGATATGGACGGGCATCCTTTCATTTAGGCAGTGTTGCGTGTCCGTTTCAAGACGCGCTGGCTCACCCTGGGGCAGATGTGACGTAACAGACGCCACGCTCAGCGCGCCCTTAGCAAGGTCGAGGACGCCGCAGAGCGCGGCCCGTGCAGGAAGACCCACGCCGGCGGGGCGCGGAACGGCAGCGCGGCGGCAGCGGCTTCGGGCAACCGCGCCCAGGCAAATCGCTGTGCCATCTTCGCCGACAGCACCGACAGGGACGCGCCCGGTCGATCGACGATGGCGACGGGAAAGTTTCCGGCGATCACCTGCCAATTCTGCCAGCGGTCGAAAGTGGCGAGGCTGTCGGCTCCCATGATCCAGACGAAACGAACATTAGGTCGCCTGCGCTTCAAGAGCGCCAGCGTGTCGGCGGTATAGCGGATGCGGTGCGCCGCCTCGAAGGCGGTGACAACGTGACCCGGGCCTCGCACCAGCGCCCGCACCGCGTCGAGGCGCTCGCCGATGGGCTTCAGATTGCCATGGTCCTTCAACGGATTGCCAGGCGAGACGATCCACCAGAGCCGATCGAGATGAAGGCGCTTCAGTGCCGTTTCGGCGACGAGCCGATGGCCGTCATGGGGCGGATTGAACGAACCGCCGAACAGGCCGATCGTCATCCCCGCCTCCGCATGCGGAATCGCCAATGCGTGGCGCGTCGCTGCCGCATCCAGTTCGCCCGGCGACGTCCAATGCCTCACGATTTCGACTTCATGGACGCGCCGTCATGGACGGATCTGGCCGGCGCCGCGGACCCGATAGTTGAAACTCGTCAACTGCTCGACGCCGACCGGCCCGCGCGCATGCATCTTGCCCGTTGCGATGCCGATCTCTGCACCCATGCCGAACTCGCCGCCATCGGCGAACTGCGTGGAGGCGTTGTGGAGAAGGACCGCCGAATCGATGCCGGCGAAGAAACGCTCGGCGACAGCGGCGTCGTCCGTGACGATCGCCTCGGTGTGGTGGGACGAATGGCTTTCGATGTGTTCGATCGCGCCGTCGACGCCATCGACCATCGCTACCGAGATGATCGCATCGAGATATTCGGTGACGAAATCCTCAGCACTCGCAGACTGAGCGGTTGGATAATGTCGACGCACCTCGTCGCTGGCGCGGATTTCGCATCCGGCCGCGTCGAGTGCCTTCAGGATCGGCAGGAGATGCGTGTCCGCAACGGCCCTGTCGAAGAGCAGCGTCTCAGCCGACCCGCAGATACCGGTGCGGCGCATCTTGGAATTCACCACGATCTGCGTTGCCATATCGAGGTCGGCGGCGCCGTCCACATAGACATGGCAGAGGCCTTCCAGATGCGCGAACACCGGCACGCGCGCCTCGTCCTGGATCCGTGCGACCAACGACTTGCCGCCACGCGGCACGATCACGTCGAGATTGCCGGACAGGCCTTTCAGCATTTCGCCGACGGCGACGCGATCGCGTGACGGCACCAACTGGATCGCCGACTCCGGCAGGCCCGCATGGACGAGGCCGGCCACCAGCGCAGCATGGATCGCCGCCGAGGAGCCGGCCGAATCCGAGCCGCCGCGCAGGATGACGGAATTGCCGGATTTCAGGCAGAGCGCACCGGCATCGGCGGTGACGTTCGGCCGGCTTTCGTAGATGACGCCGACGACGCCCAGCGGCGTCCTGACGCGCGAAATCTCCAGGCCGTTCGGCCGGGTCCACCCGGCGATCTGTACCCCGACCGGATCGGGCAACGCGGCGATGGCGCGAAGGCCCTCTGCCATGGCAGCGATGCGCTCCTCGGTCAAAGTGAGCCTGTCGACGAAGGCGGCGGCCATGCCGGTTTCCTCGGCGCGTGCCAAGTCGGCGGCGTTCTCGGCGAGGATCGTCGCGCGGGTCTCGATCAGCACGTCGGCTGCGGCGGTCAGCGCCTTGTTCTTCTTCGCTGTCGGCGCCATTGCGAGCACTCTCGCAGCCGCGCGGGCGCGCTCGCCCATCGACAGCATCAGCGCCTGGATCGAATTGTCTTGCAACACGGACTTATCGAGCATCGCTTCATCCTCCCTTCTTCGCCGTGACGTCCGGGCCGCCCCGGCAACCAACCCTCGCCCGCTTTGCCTCAGGCCCGGCGCAATTCGTGATCGTCGGCGTTAACGACGGTGTCGCGGCTTTCCATCGCCAGATCGTCCCGGTGGATCACCGCGCTGCGGCCTTCATAGCCCAGAGCACCGGTGATGTCCGCCGACTTCAAGCCTGCGATCAGCCGCGCCTCGCCCGCATCGTAGGAGACGACGCCGCGCGCGATGATCCGGCCACCGAGATCGGTCACGGTTACCGTATCGCCGCGCGAAAATTCGCCCTCGACACGATTGATACCCGCCGGCAGCAGGCTCTTGCCCTGCCCCAGCGCCTTGACGGCGCCAGCGTCGACGACAAGCTTTCCGTGGGTGGACAGGTGACCGGCAATCCAGCGCTTGCGCGCCGCGATCGGATTGCCGCTGGCGTGAAACAACGTCGCCGGCTCGCCCTTTTCGATGGCGCTCAAGGGATAGAGCCGGTTGCCGGCGGTGATGATCATCGCCGTGCCCGACGCCGTCGCGATCTTGCCGGCGTCGATCTTTGTCTTCATGCCGCCACGCGACAGCTCAGACCCCGCCGAGCCGGCCATCGCCTCGATGGCCGGCGTGATGCGCTCCACAATCGGAATGTGCACCGCCGAGGAATCCAGCGCCGGCGGGGCGGTGTAAAGCCCATCGACGTCGGAAAGCAGCAGAAGCAAGTCGGCATCGAGCATCGTCGCGACACGTGCCGCAAGCCGATCGTTGTCGCCGTAGCGGATTTCCGAAGTCGCGACCGTGTCGTTCTCGTTGATCACCGGCACCGCGGCGAGCGACAGGAGCGTCGCAATCGTCGCTCGCGCGTTGAGGTATCGCCGCCGCTCCTCGGTGTCGCCGAGCGTGAGCAGAATCTGCCCCGCCTGGATACCGTGCCGACCGAGAATTTCGAGATAGGTGCCCGAAAGGGCGATCTGCCCGACCGAGGCCGCCGCCTGGCTTTCCTCGAGGCGCAAGGGACCAGCCGGGAGTTTCAGGATCCGGCGACCCAGCGCGATGGCACCGGAGGAAACGACGAGGATCTCGCGGCCTTCGCCCTTAAGCCGGGCGATATCCTCGCCCAGCGATTCCAGCCAGGTCCGCTTCAGGCCGCTCTGGCGGTCGACCAGCAAGGACGAGCCGATCTTGACGACGATGCGCCGGTAGCCGGCAAGAAGATTCGTCGTCTCGCTCATCGCTCGTCGAAACCCTCGCCAACAGCTTCATCGCCTGCATCACGCTCCGCCACCGCCTCGGCAAAACGATCGGGCTCGGGCTCGTCTTCGCCGTTCAGCCCGACGATCTCATCGCGCATCATCCGCATGGCTTCGGTCATGCCTTCGCGGCTGACCGCCGACAGTTCGAGCGGCTTGTGGCCGACCGCCTCGGTCAGCGCGGCGAGCTTTTCGGCGCGCACCTCGTCCGTCAACGTGTCGACCTTCGACAACGCGACGATCTCCGGCTTTTCGGCAAGCCCGTGCTCATAGGCCTCGAGCTCGCGCCGCACGGTGCGATAAGCCCCCGCCACGTCGTCCTCGCTCGCCGAAACGAGATGCAGAAGAACGCTGGTGCGCTCCACATGGCCGAGGAAGCGGTCGCCGATGCCTACGCCTTCATGGGCGCCTTCGATCAGGCCTGGAATGTCGGCGATGACGAATTCCCGCTCGTCGATCTTGGCAACGCCCAGGCCCGGATGCAGGGTCGTAAACGGATAGTCGGCGATCTTCGGCCGGGCACGCGTGACGGAGGCCAGAAAGGTTGATTTGCCGGCATTGGGCAGGCCGATCAGCCCCGCATCGGCGATCAGCTTCAGGCGAAGCCAGATCGTCATCTCTTGGCCTTCAAGACCTGGATTGGCGCGTCGCGGCGCCTGGTTCACCGACGACTTGAAATAGGCATTGCCGAAGCCGCCATTGCCGCCGGCGGCCAGCCTGTGGACCTGTCCAACATGCGTCATGTCGCAGATCAACCGCTCGTTCTCCTCGTCGAACACCTGCGTGCCGGCGGGAACCTTGAGCGTGACATGCGTGGCATTGGCACCGTTGCGGTTGCGGCCCATGCCATGCATGCCGGTCTTGGCCTTGAAATGCTGCTGGTAGCGATAGTCGATCAGGGTGTTCAGCCCATCCACCGCCTCGATGAGGACATCGCCACCGCGGCCGCCGTCGCCGCCGTCCGGCCCGCCGAACTCGATATACTTCTCGCGCCGGAAAGACACCGAGCCGGCCCCGCCGTCGCCGGAGCGGATATAGACCTTGGCCTGGTCGAGAAATTTCATCTTGTCAGCTCTTCATCGGCGTCGGTTCTACCCCAAAGTGAACCTCTTCAGCGAGGCATATCGGAGCGGAGCATGGGGTGTCCCTCATCGGGTGTTCCCCAAAGGGTGTCAGTGTCGTGCCAGCGCCGCAAGGCTCTTGGCGAAGGTCACGTCGGAGGTCGCGAGCGGCAGGTAGTATTTCGAGACCGTCACATGGTTGGCAACGGTGCCGTCGACTCGCGCCGTCAGGACATGCCGGAAATGCAGCAACGTCGTACCGCCGCCCGGCGCATAGCCCTCGTAGTCAAGCACCGCGCCATTCTGCGTCGCATATCCCTCGACGGGCACGGTTGGAGCGGGCTGGCCAGTTTTCAGCTCCGTCGTCACCGTACCGTCAAAACGGCCGGGCGCAGTCTCGGCGAGATCCCAATGCTGCAGGCGCTTGCCGTCCTCGAAAGTGAAACGCTCGTCCAGCGCCAGATGGCGAGCATCGACGTTCCCCTCAAAGGCCGCCGTGAAGCTGTCGTTGAAAAAGAACGCCTTCGTGACGGTCCCCTTCGAATAGGACACTCCGTCGAAGAATGAGATCATGTCGAAGCCCAACGCGCCAGCGTCAACGGGCCGATCGTCAGGCGCTACCCCGCAAGCCGAAAGGAAGCCAAGCATGAGTGCCATAGCTCCGCCCGTAATGGTTCGGCGCATCGTCAGCAGACCATTCGTGCTCATCGCCGTCCCCATGCCTTGAGCGACGCCCAACTGCGCCGTTCCAGAACATAGCGCTCGCCGGACACACGTCCCGAGGCCAGGGTCTGGATCATCGTCGCGCCGACGAACTGGAAGCCGCATTTGTGGATCACCCGTCGCGAGGCGTCGTTGACCACCCGGCAACTGACATCGATGGCATCGAGATGCATCGCCAAGAACCCATGATCGATCGTTGCCTGGACGCACTCCGTGGCAAGCCCCTGCCCCCAAAACGACCTGCCGATCCAGTAGCCGAGTTCGGCCCGCCTGGCCGACGCATCGGGCGTCAGCCCGCAGCAGCCGATCAGTTCGTCGGTGCCGTCGCCATCCTTGAGGCACACCGCGAAGACGGTCTCGACGCCCTGGTTTTCGACGAACGCCTTGGCGTCTGACACCGCGTAAGGGTGTGGAACCCGCGCCAACATCGCGGCGATGCCCCGATCGTTGATCAGGCGTGCGATCGGCGTAGCATCATCGTCCATCAGGGGACGCAGCGCGAGCCGGCAGGTCTCAAAGGCGAACCGTTCCGGCTCGGACCTCATATCCTCGGTCATCTCATCGTCCTTCTTCGGAACGATCGACGTCCCGAGACACGAAAAAGGGAAGATGGCGGTCCATCTCCCCTTTCGCTCTGAAGGCCCGATGTTGCTCGGAGGGATCAGAGTGCCGGGTCGTTGGAACGCCGGCGCTCTGAAGCTCCGGTCACTCGGCGGCTTCTGCTTTCGGCAGGATCGACACGTAGGTTCGGCCATTCGCCTTGTGCTGGAACGCCACGTTGCCTTCGGTCTTGGCGAAAAGCGTGTGATCCTTGCCCATGCCCACATTGGTGCCGGGATGCCAGCGCGTGCCGCGCTGACGAATCAGGATGTTGCCAGGAATCACGTTCTCGCCGCCGAATTTCTTGACGCCGAGACGCTTCGATTCCGAGTCGCGACCGTTGCGGGAAGAACCGCCTGCTTTCTTATGTGCCATCTGTCTGCTCCTTGCCTGTCGAGGCGAAAGATGTGTTCGTGTGTGCCGGGGGGAAAGGCCCGACCCTTACTTCTTCGCCAGCTCTGCAGCCTGTTCGCGCCAATCGGTGATCTGCGCGGCGCTGAACGGCATCGCTTCGTCGATGCGGGCGATCTCTTCATCGGTCAGAGCGGCGATCTGAGCGAAGGTGGTGATGCCCTGCTCGTTCAGATCCTTCTCGGCGACCGGGCCGATGCCCTTGATGGTCGTCAACTTGTCGGCCTCGCCGGACGGCGCTGTGAACAGCGGCTTGGCGTTCGAAGCCGGCGCTGCGGAAGCGGCCGGAGCCTTTTCTGCCTTGGCCGGCGCGGCCTCAGCGGACACGACCTTCTTGGGCGTCCGGTCGGCGGCGGTCTTGGTCGGCGCCTTGCCGTCGGTCAGGATTTCCGCGATCTTGATCCGCGTCAGGTCCTGGCGATGGCCACGCGTGCGCTTGGAGTTCTGGCGCCGGCGCTTCTTGAAGGAGATGACCTTCTTGCCGCGAGTCTGCTCGAGGATCTCGGCAGTGACCGTTGCGCCCGAAATGAACGGCGCACCGATGGTCGTACCGACCATCAGAACTTCTGAAAAAGTCACGAGATCACCGGCTTCGCCCGGAAGGCGCTCAATGGTGAACTGGTCGTTGGCGACGACGCGGTATTGCTTACCGCCGGTCTTAAAGACTGCGAACATTTTATCTCCGTTCGTTCGATCGACTCTCGCACCCTGAAGGAGCGGGCCATCTTCTTGTCAGTCGGTTGCGTGAGGGCGAATGAAAACGGGCGCGGACAGGCCACGCCACGGTTTCGTGTCGGTGGACTAGACGCCAAGCAA